>NZ_JAWOAI010000848.1:0-2715 GCF_033194735.1 Streptomyces sp. W16 | reverse complement strand
GACGGCAGCGCGGAACTCCGCCGGGTGGCCTTCGCCAGCGCGGTCTCCGACGCCCCCTTCGTGGGCGGCGGCGCACCCGTCTCGGTCGGCGCGGTCCACCACTACCCCTTCAACTCGCCCTGCGCGGACGCCCTGCGCACCGCCCGCCCGCAGTACGTCCCCGCCGAGGAGGGCGGCCCCGTCCAGTCCACGCTGGCCGTGCCGATGGTCGCCCACGACACCGTCGTAGGACTCGTGCAGTTCGCCCGTACGAAGGGCAGCGAGCCGTTCGGCGACCGGGACCGGGACCTCGCGGTGGAGCTGGCGGCGCGGGCCGCCGTCTGTATCGACAACGCGCGCCTGTACCGCCGCGAGCACGAACGCGCCCTGATACTCCAGCGATCCCTCCTCCCACCCGGCGACCCGGAGGCCTCCGGCCTCGACATCGCCTGCCGCTACCTGCCCGGAAACGCAGCGACGGAGGTCGGCGGCGACTGGTTCGACGTCATCGAACTCCCCGGCCACCGCACGGCGTTGGTCGTCGGCGACGTCATGGGCCGCGGTCTGCGCGCGGCGGTGGCGATGGGCGAACTCCGCACAGCGGTACGGACGTTGGCGCTGCTGGATCTGGAGCCGGCGGAGGTGTTGTCCGCCCTGGACGAGATCGCGCGCGGCCTCGGCACCCCCGGCGGCGTCCAGCAGGCCACCCGGGCCGCCCGCCGCCCCCGCGAGGCCGACCTCTCCGAGGTGTACCTCGCGACCTGCATCTACGCCGTCTACGACTCGGTGACCAGGCGGTGCACCTTCGCCAACGCGGGCCATCTCCCGCCGGTCCTGGTGGAACCCGGCGAGGCGGCGCTGATGCTCGACGTGCCGCCCGGCATGCCGCTCGGCGTCGGCGGCGAGCCCTTCGAGGAGGTGGAGGTCGAACTGCCCGAAGGCGCACTGCTGGCGCTCTACACGGATGGACTGGTCGAATCCCGCGACCACCCCCTCGACGAGGGCCTCCAGGCCTTCGTGGGCGCCCTGACCGACCCCGCCCGCCCGCTGTCGTCCGGAGAACATCCCTCGGCCGCCGCACTCAACGCCGAGACCCACCGGGACCTGGAGGACGTCTGCGACCACGTCCTCAGCACCCTCGACACCCACCACGGCGAGGACGACATCGCGCTGCTCATGGCCCGCGTACAGGGCCTGCCCGAGGACTCCGTCGGCGACTGGACCCTGCCGCGCGAGCCGCGCAGTGTGGGCCGCGCCCGCGAGTACGCGCGCGCCCGACTCCAGTCCTGGGACCTCGAACCCCTCATCGACACCACGGAGTTGCTGGTCAGCGAACTGGTGACGAACGCGCTCCGGTACGGCGAGGGCGAGATCAGACTCCGCCTCCTCCTGGACCGCACCCTGGTGTGCGAGGTCTGGGACGCCGGCCTGGTCCAGCCGCGCCGCCGCCGCGCCCGGGACACGGACGAGGGCGGCCGGGGCCTCCAACTCGTCGGCCTCCTGTCGGCGGCCTGGGGCTCACGCCGGACGCCTCGCGGCAAGACGGTGTGGTTCGAACTCGCGGTGCCGGGGTGAACCGAGGCCGGTGCGCGGCCGTACCTGCCTGTACGGACCGGACAGTCGTGTCCATCGATTGGTCAAGGCCTGTGACGGTTGTCGATCGGCGTGGTTCGACTGCGTGTCCGCTGGTTAGAAGACTGGGAGTGTTGTCGCGGGCCGGTCCGAAATGCATCGGGATTGTCCTGTGATCGTGAACACCGTGTTGTGGGGCGCCGTAGTGCTGGATACTGCGGGCAGCCGCCCCCGGTGACCGGTGCCGGACGCGGTGAGCTGGAGGGGACGGTTCGCGTGAGCGAGATACCAGCGAAGGCCACGGAGTCCGAGGACCCGTCGGGCGGCGCGAGGGCTGAGGCCGTGGGCTTCGCCGACGTGCCCTCAGCCGACGCCATGTCCGTCGGCGACGCCATGTGGCAGAGCAGTCCACCCGGCTCGATCTACGACTACATCAAGGTCGCCTCCTTCTCCATCGGCCCCGACGGGCTCGTCGACCAGTGGAGTCTGCGGGCCGAGCAGCTCTTCGGCATCCCCACCGAACGCGCGGTGGGCATGGATCCCATCGAGGCGTTCGTCGACCCCGAACTGCACGAGCGGGGCCAGCGGAAGATGGCCGAGATCCTGGACGGCCGCGAGTGGACCGGAGTGGTCCCCTTCCGGGTGGCGGAGAGCGCGGAGGGCGAGCCGGGCAAGGAGGGCCTCGCCGAGGTCTATGTGATGCCGACCCGGACCGAGGAGGGCGAGCGGGCCGCCGTCTGCATCGTCGTCGACGTCCGCATCCTGCGCCGTATCGAGACCGATCTCGCCGCCTCGCAGTCGATATTCGGTCAATCTCCGTTCGGATTCCTGCTGATCGACCCCGACCTGCGGGTCCGGCGCGCCAACCAGCAGATCGCCAACACCTTCGGCGGCACCCCCGACGACCACCGGGGCAACGGCGTCCAGGACTATCTGCAGAGCCCAGAGGCCGAACGGGTCACCGCGACCCTGCGCCGGGTCCTGGAGACCGGCAACTCGATAACGGACATGCACGTCACCGGATTCGTGCCCGGCTCCGAGGAGCGCCGGCACTGGTCCATCAACCTCTACCGCGTACACAGCGGCAGCGGGCGCCCCATCGGCATCGCCTGGCTCGGGACCGACGTCACCGCCCGCCGCGCCGCCGCCCGCGAGGCCGCCTCC
>NZ_JAWOAI010000847.1:0-2728 GCF_033194735.1 Streptomyces sp. W16 | reverse complement strand
CGGCGCCTTCCGCCCTGCCCTCCGCCACGACGGCACCGACGTCCGCGTTCTCACGGCCTGCGCCGCCGCGGGCCACGGCCTGACGCTGCTGCCCCGCTCGGCGGCCACCGGGGTACCGGGCACGGTCGCTGTCCCGCTCACCGAACCGCGTGTCGTGCACCGTACGGAACTCGTGTACCGGGGTGCGCCGCGAAGGGCGACGGCCCGGTTGGCGGGGCGGCTGGTCGAATGGGAACGGCAACGGGAGTGCGGCACCACGCGCGGCCGGCCTCCCTCTCCTGACCGTCGGTCAGTCTCACTCGTTCGTGGCACGTCGGGCGCCGGTGCGCCGGGTAGAGCATCTGCCGGAGGCGATCCATGGAACAGACTGCGTTGCGTCCCAAGCCGATGCCCGGCCAGGAGCCCGGCGACGGCACCAAGCCCGGCACCACCCGACGTCCGCACGCCGCGCGGCGCCGCGGCCGACGGCTCATCACCCTGCTGTTCAGCGTGTTCGTCGGGACCGTCCTGGTGCTCTCGGGGGTCGGACTCGGCACGGTCGGCGCCACGGTGATCGGCATGAGCAAACTCGCCGACATGCAGCGCCAGGCGGCCCGGCAACCGGCGCGGACGACCACCCCGGCCGACCGGCCTTCCGCGGTGACTCCCACGCCCACGCACACATCCGCACCCTCCGCCACCGCGACGCTCGGCGTGGAGGCCGTGGACGCCGAGCAGACCGGTGCCTTGATCGTCGGCGTCCACCTGCCCGGCCCCGGGTACACGGCGGGCCTGATCCGCGGCGACGTACTGCTCACGTTCGGCGGTGCCCGGATCGACTCCGCGGCCGACCTCGCGCACGCCGTCGCCCGCGCCCACCCGGGGAAGGAGATCACCGTCACGGTGCGCCACCGCAGCGGCGGCTTCCAGCAGTTCACCGTGGTCCCCGGCTTCGTCGTCTGACGCGCGCGTGAGCCGGGAGCGTACGAGCCGGAGGCGCACCGTTCCCGTCCATCGGCTCGCGTGGGCCTCCGGGTGCGGGCAGGATGCTGCCCGTAGCCACCTTTCGCCCGTTCTCGGAGGCCTGAATGACCGGTAGCACTCCCGCGCCCTTCACCGCCGCCGACTACCGGGCCCGCATGGACCGCGCTGCACGGGCCGCCGCCGACGCCGGTCTCGCGGGGCTGCTCATCGCTCCGGGACCGGACCTGGTGTGGCTCACCGGCTACGCGCCCACCGCGATCACCGAACGGCTCACCGTCCTCGTCCTGGCCCCCGGACGCTCCCCGGTCCTCGTCGTCCCCACCCTGGAGGCCCCCGACGCGGCCAAGGCCCCCGGAGCCGACGCCCTCACCCTGCGCGACTGGACCGACGGCAAGGACCCCTACGCGGCCACCGCCGCCCTGCTCGACGCGACGGGCCGCTTCGGCATCAGCGACAACGCCTGGGCGATGCATCTGCTGGCACTCCAGAAGACGCTGCCCGACACCACCTACGCCTCCCTCACCGACGCGCTGCCGATGCTGCGCGCCGTGAAGGACGCGGCGGAACTGCGGCTCATGGCAGCCGCCGGGGCGGCTGCGGACGCAACGTACGAGGAGATCCGGAAGGTTCCCTTCGCCGGCCGCCGCGAGTCCGACGTCGGCGCCGATCTGGCCGATCTGCTACGGCAGTTCGGGCACTCCCAGGTCGACTTCACCATCGTCGCCTCGGGCCCCAACGGAGCCAACCCGCACCACGAGGTCGGCGACCGTGTCATCCAGCAGGGGGACATGATCGTCCTCGACTTCGGCGGCCTCAAGGACGGCTACGGCTCCGACACCTCGCGCACGGTCCACGTCGGCGAACCCGACGACGAGGAACGGCGCGTCCACGACCTCGTCCGCGAGGCCCAGGAGGCCGGTTTCCGCGCGGTGCGCCCCGGAGTCGCCTGCCAGGAGGTCGACCGGGCCGCCCGCGCGGTCATCGACGACGCCGGGTACGGCCCCTACTTCATCCACCGCACCGGCCACGGCATCGGCGTCACCACGCACGAGCCGCCGTACATGATCGAGGGCGAGGAACAGCCCCTCGTGCCCGGGATGTGCTTCTCCGTGGAGCCCGGCATCTATCTGCCGGGCCGCTTCGGGGTACGCATCGAGGACATCGTCACGGTGACCGAGGACGGCGGTCGACGGCTCAACAACACGGCCCGCGAGATGGCCCTGGTGGACTGACGACGACCAGGAGCCCCGACACCCCGAACGGCGACGGCGCGACCATGACCCAGGCACCGACACCCACCGCGGACACCGTCCGACAACTGGTCCGTTCCCTGCTCAAGGACGGTGCGGCCGACAGCACCGGACCCGAGGTCCGGCCCGTCACCGAGGGCGGCGAGCACTCCACAGGGGAGGGCGGCGACCACTCCACGTGGTGGGTCGGCACCCGCCATGTACTGCGCCTCGCCCCCGACCGTGAGGCCACCCTGCGGCAACGCCGCGAACTGCGCCTGCGCGACCTCGTACGGCCGTACCTTCCCGTCGCCGTTCCGACGAGCGTGGCGCACGGCGAGTGGGCGCCGGGGCTCAGCTACACGCTGGACACCAAGGTGCCCGGCCGGTCCGGTGAGGACCAGGACGTCTCCGCGGTCGGTGAGGCCGATCTCGCCGGGCTGCTCACCGGGCTGCGCGAGGTGCCCGTCCGGCAGGCCGAGGCGCTCGGCGTCCCGCGCACCGCCCCGCGCTCCCTGGAGGCACTGCGCCGCGCC
>NZ_JAWOAI010000846.1:0-2731 GCF_033194735.1 Streptomyces sp. W16 | reverse complement strand
CAGCTTGGCGACGGGGCCGTAGGCGCCGCCGCCGAGGACGAGCACCGCGCCCGTGACGATGAGGGCGACGACCGTGCGCAGCGGGCCGGGCTGGGAGAGGCCGCCGAGTTCCTCGAAGCCGGTGGGGCGCTCCAGCATGCCCTTCATGGGCCATACGACGGCGTCCACGCGGGCGTTGACGGCGCTGTTCGCGACGGTGCCGCTGGCGACGTCCGTGAGGTGGGCGCTGGAGTCCAGGGAGCCCTGGCGCTCGTCGCCGAGCAGGAACAGGCGGCCCTTGGGGACCTTCACCGTCGGGATCGTCTTGTCCTCGACCGCGCCGCCCTTGAGGTAGCCCTCGTCGATCTGCTTGCCGTTGACGACCAGCTTGCCGTTGGTGCAGCAGGAGACGGTGTCCCCGCCGACGGCGACCACCCGCTTGACCACGGGCGCGTTCGTCACCCAGGTCTTGTCGGTGAAGACGACGACGTCGCCCCGGCGCACCTCGCTGCCGTCGATGCGCTGCGCCAGCACCCGGTCGCCCATGTCGATGGTCGGCGTCATGGAGCTGGTGGGCACCGTGTACGGCCGGTAGACCACCGCTCCCCAGCCGAAGCCGCCGAGGAACAGCACAAGGCCCAGTGCGACGGCCAGCCCGGACAACCGCTGTCCGGTCCGGCTGCCCACCGGGCCCTTGCCAGTGCCACCGCTGGTACGCGGGGCCGTACGTGTTGCGCTCTCGCCACCCATGGGTCCGCACCCTACCCGGCGGTACCGAGGGTGGTCAGCCCTTCCTCCGGGACCAAGGTCACAAGCTCTACAAGGCCTTTACCAGGCCTTGGCGGACCGGGACCGCCTGCGGCGCCACAGGGCCAGCGGCAGCACGCCGACGAGGGCGAGGCCCTCCGGTGCGGCCGTCAGGAGGCGGGAGGCCGAGGCCCGCGTGTTGATGCCGGTCTGGTCGAAGGTGTCCGGGATCGGCAGCGTGCCCCAGCGGTTGATGGGCCAGGCCTTGACGATCGCGCGGCCGACGACCTCCTTCACCGGGACCATGCCGTGGTACTTGTCGGACTGGTTGTAGCGCGAGTCCCGCGAGTTCTGCCGGTGGTCGCCCATCACCCAGATGTAGCCCTTGGGGACCTTGACGGTGAACTGGCCGCCCTGGTCGTCGTTGGTGCACGGGGTGTTGCCCGGGTAGACATACGGCTCGTTCAGCGCCTTGCCGTTGACCGTCAGCGGGCCGGTGCCGCTGCAGGAGACCGTGTCGCCGCCGACGCCGATGACCCGCTTGATCAGGTCCTTCTCCTGGGCGGACGGCATCAGACCGATCCAACTGAGCACCGTCTGCAGGGCGTTGGGGTCGGCCGTGGGCTCGCCGTCCAGCCAGTGGCCGGGGTCGTGGAAGACGACGACCTCACCGCGCTCGGGCTTGGAACCGAACCACGGGGTGAGCTTGTCGACCAGGACGCGGTCACCCTGCTGGAGGGTGTTCTGCATCGAGTCGGAGGGGATCGAGAACGCCTGCACCAGGAATGTCTTGATCAGCAGCGCGAGGACGAGCGCGATGACGATCAGGATCGGCAGCTCCTTCCAGAAGGAGCGCGGCTTCTTCGCCTGGGGGGGCGAGTCGCCCGACCCCAATGCCTCGGTCCGGGTCGCGTCGCCCGGCGGCGTACCGTCCTCGTCCGCTCCGGCGTCACTCCCGGAGGTCACGGCGCTGTCCGCGGCCGGGACGGGTGCTTCCACGGGATGTCCCTGGTGCTCCTCGCCGTCGTGTCCGGACCGTGCGCCAACCGCCACATCCCCCACGCCAACTCCTCACTCTGTGCCACCGCCTGCCCCATCCTCGGCGCAGGCCCACCACTCCCATAACGAGCGGGAGTTCCGCAGGGCTCGGGAGTTGGACCGATCCGTTCGGATCGACCGGGGCAACCCTATGCGACAGTTCGGGACCGGCGGTCGTCCCCGACACGGAGTTGGAAACCGATGCGAAGGTTTTAGGTTCGTTCAGGCTGGTCCAGTGGCCCATCGGCCAGGCGATCACCTTGGCCCGCCCCACCACCGAAGTGAGCGCGACCGTGCCGCCGTAACTGGTGTTCTGGTGCGCCCGGGAGTCGGCCGAGTTGCCGCGGTGGTCGCCCATCACCCACAGCCGGCCCTTGGGGACGGTGATGTCGAACGGTGTCTCGGAGGGTGCGTTCCCGGGATACAGGTAGTCGCCCTCGGTCAGGGGCACCCCGTTGACGGTCACCCGCCCTTCCGAGTCACAGCACTTGACGTGGTCACCACCGATGCCGACGACCCGCTTGATGAGGTCCTTCTCGTTGTCGGACGGCAGCAGGCCGATGAACTGGAGGCCTTCCTTGACCTGCTTGACCACGACGGGGTCGTTCTTCTTGGTGGTCTGCTCGTCCGCGAGCCAGCCGCCCGGGTCGTGGAAGACGACGACATCGCCCCGCTTGGGCTCGGAGCCGAACCACGGGGTGAACTTGTCGACCAGGACACGGTCCCCGATGCGGATCGTCTGCTCCATGGAGCCCGACGGGATCACGAACGCCTGGACGAGGAAGGTCTTCAGGACAAGGGCTATGAGGACCGCGACACCCACCAGGAGTGGTATCTCCCGGACCGCACCACGCCTGCGCCGCCGCTTGACCTTGCGCTGGAGCTTGCGCCGTTCTGCCCGGCTGCGGCCGGCTCCCCCGGCCGGCGCGAGCGCGCCCGCACGCCGGAAACCGGTCGGCAGCAGATT
>NZ_JAWOAI010000845.1:0-2733 GCF_033194735.1 Streptomyces sp. W16 | reverse complement strand
CGTCGCGCAGGCCCGCGACGACCGCGTCGCGGATCGCGGCGGTGTGGCGGGGGTCCCGGCCGCGCGCGTTCGTGGTGAGTACGGCGACGGTGACGCCCTCGCTGTGGCCGGTCGCCGGGGTCCAGGCGGTGGCCTGGTCGGCGTCGTCGGAGCGGACGCACCAGACGCGGTTCAGCTCCGCTTCGGCGGAGGCTCGGTTGTTCGCTTCCGGATCCGTGGTGGCGATCAGGGCGTACCAGGCGCTCGCCAAGTCGCCTTCCGCATACGGTCGGCGCTCCCAGGCGATCTCGCCCGCGTCCGCCATCGCCTCTACGGACGGGGTCGCCTCAGGGGATACGAGGGTGATGTCCGCGCCCGCCGCGATCAGCGCAGGCAGCCGGCGCTGGGCGACCTGGCCGCCGCCGAGGACGACGACCCTGCGGCCGGTGAGGCGGAGGCCTACGGGGTAGGCGGGGTTTTCGGCCATGAGGGTGCGGCTCCTCTTTTACGGCGTGCGGTGGCCCTGACGTGCAGATTTTACGGGCAGGGGGCTGTGGCGGCTCAGCCGGTCCACTGGCTGAGCCGCGACAGTCCCCTGCGGGCGCCTACTTCTCGGTCACCCCTGCGGAGTCGAACGTCGCCACCTCGTGCATCGCCCGCGCCGTGCTCTGCACCAGCGGCAGGGCGAGCAGCGCGCCCGTGCCCTCGCCGAGGCGGAGGTCGAGGTCGACCAGGGGGCGCAGGCCGAGCTTGTTGAGGGCGGCGACGTGACCCGGTTCGGCGCTGCGATGGCCCGCGATGCAGGCCGCGAGGACCTCGGGGGCGATGGCGCGGGCGACGAGGGCCGCCGCGCCGGCGCTGACGCCGTCCAGGATCACCGGCGTACGCAGGGAGGCGCCGCCGAGCAGCAGGCCGACCATGGCCGCGTGCTCGAAGCCGCCGATCGCGGCGAGTACGCCGATGGGGTCGGCGGGGTCCGGCTGGTGGAGTTCGATCGCGCGGCGCACGACCTCCGTCTTGCGGGCCAGGGTCTCGTCGTTGATGCCGGTGCCCCGGCCGGTGACGTCGGCGGGGTCGGTGTCCGTGAACACCGAGATCAGGGCGGCGGACGCGGTGGTGTTCGCGATGCCCATCTCACCGGTGAGCAGCGCCTTGTTGCCGGCCGCCACCAGGTCGCGGGCCGTCTCGATGCCGACCTCGATGGCCTGCTTGGCCTCCTCGCGGGACATCGCCGGACCGGTCGTCATGTCGGACGTGCCGGCACGGATCTTGCGGGGCAACAGGCCTGGTGTGGCCGGGAGTTCGGACGCCACACCGACGTCCACGACACACACCTCGGCGCCCACCTGGCTCGCGAAGGCGTTGCAAACGGCGCCGCCGCCAAGGAAGTTGGCGACCATCTGGGCCGTGACCTCCTGCGGCCAGGGGGTGACGCCCTGCGCGTGCACACCGTGGTCGCCCGCGAAGATCGCGACGGCCGCGGGCTCCGGGATCGGCGGCGGGCACTGCCGGGAAAGCCCGGACAACTGCGCGGAGATGATCTCCAGCATGCCGAGCGAACCCGGCGGCTTCGTCATCCGCTTCTGCCGCTCCCACGCCTCACCGAGCGCCTTCGCGTCCAGCGGGCGGATCCCGGCGACGGTCTCCGCGAGCAGGTCGTGCGGGTCCTCACCGGGCAGGGCGCGGCGGCCGTACGTCTCCTCGTGCACGACCCACGACAGTGGTCGGCGCTTGGACCAGCCGGCCTGCATCAGCTCGGGCTCGTCCGGGAACTCGTCGACGTAGCCGACGCAGAGGTACGCGATGACCTCCAGGTGCTCCGGCAGACCGAGCGCGCGGACCATCTCGCGCTCGTCGAAGAAGCTGACCCAGCCGACCCCGAGGCCCTCGGCGCGGGCGGCCAGCCAGAGGTTCTCGACGGCGAGGGCGGCGGAGTACGGCGCCATCTGCGGCTGCGTGTGCCGGCCCAGGGTGTGCCGGCCGCCACGGGTGGGGTCGGCGGTGACGACGATGTTCACCGGGGTGTCGAGGATGGCCTCGATCTTCAGTTCCTTGAACTGCTTCGCCCGGCCCTTGGGCAGCGACTTCGCGTACGCCTCGCGCTGACTCTGGGCCAGTTCGTGCATGTTGCGGCGGGTGTCGGCGGAACGGATGACCACGAAGTCCCACGGCTGGGAGTGCCCGACGGACGGGGCCGTGTGCGCCGCCTCCAGCACACGCAGCAGCACGTCGTGCGGGATCGGGTCGCTGCGGAAGCCGTTGCGGATGTCACGGCGCTCGCGCATCACCTTCAGCACGGCCTCGCGCTCGGCGTCGTCGTAGCCGGGTGCCGCCGGGCCGGTGGACTCTCGTACGTCTTCCACTGCGGCCGTGCTCTCTTCTTCCTGGTCGGCGGCCCGGGTGTCCAGGTCGTCCGCGTGCTGTACGAGTTCGGGCTCGCCGTCGGCATCGGCCTCTCGGGGACCGGGGACGGTGACGAAGGCCTCCGCGCCGGCGGCCGGATCCTCAGTGGGGAGGGTGAGGGGGTGCGGCGGGGTCGGTGCGAGGTGCGGAGTGGTGGGCACCGAGCCCTCCACCGGCACGAAGCGGCCGAGGGAGTCGTCGGGGCTGGGGCCGGAGGCCGCCGCGACGGCCTGCGGCACCTCGGCGAACTCGACGAACTCGGCGTCCGGGGTGGCGGGTTGGGCGAGGGGGATGCCCTCGGGGCCGACCGGGGGTGTCTCCGGGGCCGCGGCGAGCGGGTGAGGCTCGACG
>NZ_JAWOAI010000844.1:0-2739 GCF_033194735.1 Streptomyces sp. W16 | reverse complement strand
TGCGCTGGCAGGGCTTCGCCGCGGTGCTGCCGTTCGCCGTGGCGGCGGACCGCCTCGGCGAGGCCACGGAAGCCGTGCGCGTCCTCGCGCCGGCGGAGGAGGCGGCACGGGTGACGCCCGCCCCGCTGCTGCACATCCAACTGCCCTGCGCCCGTGCCGTGTTGGCCCCCGACTCGGCGGCCGAGGAGCTGTACCTGGTCGCACTGGAGCAGGACCTGTCCCGCTGGCCGCTGCTCAGGGCTCGGACGGAACACGCTTACGGACAGTGGCTTCGGCGCCGTCGGCAGGCCGCCCGGTCCCGCACGATGCTGCTCTCCGCGCGGACCGCCTTCGAACTCGTCGGAGCCTCCGACTGGGCCGGCCAGGGCATGCCGGGGGCCGGCGACCCGCTGCCGTCCGCCGCCGACCTGCTCTCGCCCCAGGAGAGACAGATCGCCCTGCTGGCCGCGGAAGGCCTCTCCAACCGGGAGATCGCGGAACGGCTGTATCTCTCCCACCGCACGGTCGCCGCGCATCTGTACCGGGCCTTCCCCAAGCTCGGCATCACCTCACGCGGTGAGCTGGCCCCGCTGCTGGCGACACTGGAGTAGGCGGGGAACGCTGCCGGCCTCGGCGTCGCGGCTTCAGTCGGCGGCCGGGGTGTGCTGGGTGTCGTTCATCTTCGCCCGGTTCTGCGCGAGGAGCGTCCGTACGTCCTCCTCGACCCGCTGGGCATTGACTCCGAGAGCATGGCCCATGTGGGCCGCCCACACCTCCGAGCGGATATTGGTCTCGAAGTCGAGGTCGGCGCGGACCGTCTCGCGCGTCGCCTGCCGGTTCTGGCTCACCATCACGAAGGTCGACAGAAAGATCGCCTCAAGGCTGACGATCATCGTGAGCAGCCCGAACGGGTAAGGGTCCCAGACCGCGCCACGGCCGAACAGCCCTTCGTTGCACACGATCCAGACCGTGAACCACACCGCGTGGAGGTAGACGAACTGCATGGTCCCGGCGAAAGCGGTGATCGCGTCCGCGATCCGGTCCTGGGTCCCCCGCATCCGCGCGAGGACGGCCTGCTCGTTCGGGAGACGTATGTCCAACCCGTTGATTCCAGGGGGCACGGGCACTCCTTGATCCGTCGCTCACGAGAAACGCCGTCAGCGTAAGTGCGGGACGGGGTCGCTTCCTTGGGTCAATCGACTGCCCGCACGGCCGCAATGCTCCCGTGTACGCCGTCCGTTGCGTCGATTGACCGAAGCCGAACGGGCCGCGCCGACGGCAGAGTGACGGTCGGCTCGGACAGGTACCCCGGTCGCACATGCACCGCGGTATCGCGCGTCATCGAGCAGCGACACATCCGTCAAGGAAGGGATCACCATGTCGGACCCGACGCCGCAGAAGAACCAGGCACCCGGCACCACCCCGACCGGCCCCGCGGGGCGTCTCGCCGAACTGTCGCAGAAGGCCCAGGACGCCCAGCGGACCGTGGCGGCGAGTGTCGCCGAGGACCGGCAGAAGCTGTCAGCCGCCGTCGCCGACGCGAAGGACAAGGCCGAACAGGGCGCGCAGCGGCTGCAGTCGAGCGGGCAGCGGGCCAAGGAGAACGTCACCGGAAGCTGGAACCAGGTACAGACCTCCTGGCAGGACCATGTGGACTCGGTCCGCACGAAACTGGACGAACGCAAGGCCGAGCGCGACGCGAAGCGACTGCAGCACGCCGCCGACGACGCCGAGGACTACGCCGCCGACGCCATCGACTTCGCGATCGCCGCCGTGGAAGAGGCGGAGTACGCCACGCTGGACGCGCTGCTGGCCAGGGTGGAGGCGGACGAAGCGGCCGACGCCGCGCTGTAGTCGGCATCCGACGCGCCTTCGGGCGCGGACGGCCGGACAGTCGGGGGAGCGGGTCGTGGGACGGCACCCACGGCCCGCCGCCCTGTGCCCGGACGGCGGTGTGGGCGGCCACCGTCCTCGGCGCCGAACGCTGTGGCCGGGAACATCGACCTCCTCGCCCCGATCAGCGACGATCTTGCTGTGGAGCGACAGTACGTGGATTCTTCCTCGCCGACTCGTTATATTTCTTTCGGCAAGCAACTTGACGGAGGGGAGTCGGTGACCTCACGGCCCGGAGCGGACCTGGTGGGGCGCACGGCCGAACTGGAGCTGCTGGACTCGCTGTTGGCCGGGCGGGACGGAGCCCTCCGAGGCCTGCTGCTGCGCGGCGACCCCGGCGTGGGGAAGACCGCGCTGCTGGACGCCGCCGCGGCACGGGCCGTGGACCTCGGGACGCGCGTACTGCGCGCCTCCGGCGTGGAGTTCGAGCGCGAGATGAACTTCTCGGCGCTGCACCAGATGCTCTATCCGCTGCGCCGTCACACCGGGCGGCTCGCCGGACATCACCGTGAGGTCGTCGACCGGATCTTCGGTCTCGCGCCGGGGCCGCCGCCGGACCCGCTGGCCGCCTCGACGGCGGTACTCGCCCTGCTCGGCGAAGTCGCCGTGGAGGGGCCCTTGTTGGTCATCGCCGACGATGTGCCGTGGCTCGACCACGCCAGCGCGACCGCGCTCGGCTTCGTCGTCCGCAGGATGAGTGACCACCCGATCGCCTTCCTGGCCACCCTGCGGACCGGAGTGCGCGGCATCTGCGGCCAACTCGCCCTGCCCGTACGGGAGATCGGGCCGCTGACCGAGGCGGAGGCGGCGCAGCTGCTGGACGCGCGTTGGCCCGGGCTGGGGCCCTCGGTCCGCCGGCGGACACTG
>NZ_JAWOAI010000843.1:0-2754 GCF_033194735.1 Streptomyces sp. W16 | reverse complement strand
GGCGACGACCCGGCCGTGCACGACCAGTCCGCAGCCGATGCCCGCGCCGACGGTCACCACGGCGAAGTCCGTGAGTCCGGCGCCGGCGCCGAACCACTGCTCGGCGACGGTCAGCGCGCGCACGTCGTTGTCGACGGTGACGGGCAACCCCGTGGTCATGGCGGCCAGTTCGGCGAGCGGTACGTCACGCCACTCCAGGAACGGCGAGTAGCGGACGACCCCTTCGCCGCGGTCCACGTCGCCGGAGACCGCGAGGCCGAGGCCGACCACCCGGATGCCCAAGTCCTCCGCCTCGGTGCGGAGTTCCTGGGCCAGGTCCGAGATCGAGGCCAGCACCGCCCTGGGGTCGCGGTCGGTCAGCGGCACATGGCGGGCCACACGGATGCGGCAGCACAGGTCGGTGAGGACGCCGATGATCTCGTCGCCGGTCACCTTGACCCCGATGAACAGCGCGCGCCCGCCGTCGACCCGTACGAGGTTCGCGGGCCGCCCCAGTGCCGGGGGCGCGTCCTCGTCGACACCCTCCGCCAGGTACCCCGCCTCCATCAGCGGCCGGACCGCCTTGGTCACGGCCGCCGCCGACAGCCCGGCCCGGCGGGCCACCTCAAGACGGGTGAGGGGGCCGTGGGAGAGGACGGTCGTGAAGACCTGCGAGGCGGCCGGCGTATGGGCCGGGAACGACTCGGTGTGAGGGATCGAGCGCATGGCCGGAACCTAGATGCCTTCTTTTCCGTCGTCAATGAAAGAAGCAGGATTCGTCCGGTCCAAGTTGACGGAGGGTCTAACCGAGCCGTCGGCGGCCGGACCCGCGTTGTCAGTGCCGGGCGGCACAATCGCCGTATGACGACGATCGACTGGTCCGAGCTGACGCACGCCTACGGCAGTGCCGAGGACATCCCCGGCATGTTCGCGCGCCTCGGCGGCTCCGAGGACGAAGCCGTGTGGCAGGAGTTGTGGGGTTCCCTGTGTCACCAGGGGTCGGTGTACGACGCGAGTTGGGCGGCGATGCCGGTGCTCGTCGACATCGCGCTGGAGCGGGCACCGGGCGGGCCGATACAGGCGGTGACCATGGCCGGGCTGATCACCACGGACCCAGACGAGGACTGCCACAAGCGCTATGCGCACGAGATAGGCCAACTGCTCGACGTCGCACGCCGGTTGCGCGCCGACCCGACGCAGGACGCGCACACCTTCGTCTATCTGCAGATGGCCGTGCTCGCCTTCGAGGGCGGCGGGGTGTGGGCCGAGGCTTTGGAGGGTGTGAACAGCGAGGAGTACGACCTCGAATGCCCCGAGTGCGAGGAGGGCCTGTACGTCGCGTTCGGTTCGTACGGCGTCTTCACCTCGGCCGGCGACTACGTCACCGGCACGGGCAAGGAGGAGAACACCGAGGGGCGGACGGACTTGATACCGGCCGCGCCCGACGCACTCGACGGCATCGGTGCGCGGCTGCACGGCGAGGCGGTCGGGTTCGGGCAGACAGAGGTCGCGACGGCGTTGACGTATGTCTTCGGGAAGGCGAGTTGCCCTTCCTGCGAGGCCGTGTTCACGGTGTCCGAGGAGGTGGAGAAGCAGTGGATCTGAGGCGGCCGGGAGTCCGGGTGCCCCGCTCGTGGCGGGACACCCGGGCGGTCATCAGCGCCTGATCGCAGGGGTGTTGGCGACCGTGACGTTCACGGCGGCCCAGGCCTTGTCGACGGTCTGGTACGCCGTGCTGTTCGCGCCGTAGAGGTCCGCCGCCGCCTTCAGCGTGGCGAGGCGCGCGTCGTGGAAGTCGGTGGTCGACACCATGTAGCGGGTGAGCGCGCGGTAGAAGATCGCGGTGGCCTTGGCGCGTCCGATGCCGGTGACCGTGGACCCGTCGTAGGTAGGCGAGTCGTAGGCGAAGCCGCCGATCGTCTTGCGTCCGCTGCCCTCAGCGAGCAGGTAGTACGCGTGCGAGGAGACACCGGAACCGGCGTGCACCTCGGCGTCGTAGGTCTGGGGCGACCAGTAGTCGATGGTGCCTTCGAGCTTGTCGAGAGAGGGGTGGTCGAGGCGGCGCAGGAACTTCTGGGCGAGGCCGAGTTTCTCGCCGATGAGGTAGTTCGGCGGGTTCTTCGCGTTGTTGGCGCTGAACTCGACGTTGGAGCCGAAGATGTCCGCGAGGGACTCGTTCAGTGAGCCCGCCTCGCCGTACTGGTTGCCGTCCGCGTCGACGCGGGTCGGCTCCAGCTCGGCGGTGGCGTCCACGACACCGTGGGTCAGCTCGTGTCCCGTGACGTCGAGGACGACGAGCGGCTTCTTGAACATGTCGCCGTCACCGTCGCCGTAGAGCATGCAGTCGCAGGTCGAGTCCCAGAAGGCGTTGGCCACCTTCTTCCCGAAGTGGACCATGCCGCGGGCGGCCTTGCCGTCGTTCGCTATGCCCTTGCGGCCGAAGGTCTTCTTGTAGAAGTCCAGGGTCTTGGTGATGCCGTACTGGGCGTCGACGGCGGCGCTGTCGCGGTGCGAGACGGTGCCGTTGCCCCACTTGTCAGTGGTGCTGGTGAACGCCTTGCCGCGCGCGAAGCTCTCCAGTTCCTGCCCCTTGGCGTCGCGCGTCTCGGTGCCCCAGCGGGTCGGGTCCTTGAGCAGGTAACTGGTGCGTGCCGTGCGGGTGGTGGTCAGCGGCACCTTGCCGACGAAGAGGGAGGTGCCGGTGCCCGAGGCGGTGACCGGGTAGTGGGCCGCGCGGGCCGCGCGGGTCGCGCTGGCCGCGGTGAGCGCGGTCGG
>NZ_JAWOAI010000842.1:0-2757 GCF_033194735.1 Streptomyces sp. W16 | reverse complement strand
AGGTGGAGCTGCCAGGGGCACCAGGCGGGGTTGCGGATCCCGCGTGGGTCCAGGCGTCGGCCGGCGGCTGCCAGCTCCTCGGCCGCTGCCTTGGTGTGGCCGCGCGCCAGCAGCAGTTCGCCGTACACGGTCTGGGCGTCCGGGAAGACGACGGCAGCCGGGAAGGGCTCCGCGAAGGCGTGCTCCTCGGCGAGTTGCGTCGCCTCCGCGACCCGGCCCCGGGCGAGCAGGATCTCGATGAGGATGCCGGTGCCGTACCAGTACACGGGGGTGCCGGGCCCGACCCGCTCGGCGAGGCGCAGGCCCGCGCGGGCGAAGTCCTCGGCCTCGGCGAGCCGGCCGCGCCGGTAGCGGAGGTAGCCGAGGAAGGTGTAGCCGAAGGCCAGGTGTGCGCCGCGCCAGCCCTGCTGTTCGAAGTCGGCGATGCCGGTGGCGAACAGTTCCTCCGCCCGGCCCGGTCGGTCGCAGTACATGTGGGCGAGGGCGACCAGCACCGGTACTTCGAAGCCGCGGTCGGCCTCCGCCCAGCCGAGGCCACCATGAAGGGCGCGCTCGGCATGGTGGAGGGCCACATGTGCGGGTTCACCACGGAGTACGGCGTCCCAGGTGCGCAGGCCGATGATGTACCGCTCGGTGAGGTCGCGGCCCTTGAGGCGGTCGGCGAGTTTGGTGAGGCGGCGGGAGCGCGAGGGGTGGTCGGGTTCGTCGGCGCGGAAGGCGTCCCACATGAACTGCTCGGAGAGCATGCGGAGTTTGACCCGGGCGTCGTCGGTGACGCGGATCTCGCGGGCGAGGGTGTCGGAGGCCTCGGCGAGGCGGTCGCTGTGGGCGAGTACCTGGGAGAGCCGGTAGACGATGTTCTGCCGCAGGCCCGCGTCGCTGATCGGCTCTTCGAGGGCGGCCCGCAGATGGTTGACGGTGGTCGCCGGTTCGGTGAGCAGGGAGGCGCTGCCCAGTTCGTAGAGGACGGCGGCCCGGTCGTCGAAAGGCGGGGGCTCGCGCAGGGCGCGGGCGAGGTAACTGCGGGCCGTGTCGGGGGCACCGGCGCGCAGGATTTCGCCCGCTGCCGCGCGGAGTTGCTGGACGACCCAGTTGTCGCCGTCGGGGTGGGTCTCCATGAGGTGGCGGGCGGCGGCGGAGGGGCCCTGGCCGTCGTTGATGAGGCACCAGGCGGCCTGGCCGTGCAGGGCCACGCGGACGCTGGCGGGGATGGCCCGGTAGACGGCGGTGGCGATGAGCGGGTGCACGAATTCGAGGGTGCCCTCGGCGGTCGGCGTGCCGGTGAGGATACGGGCGTCGCGCAGTGCGTCGGCGGCGTCGGCGGCCTCCTCGTGGCCGAGTCCGGCGACGGCGGCGGCGAGCGCCGGACGGGTCTCGGTGCCGAGGACCGCGCAGGCCCAGGCGAAGCGGACGGTCGAGGTGCCGAGGCGTTCGAGGCGGGTGATGAGACCGCTGCCCTTGACGGCGGCGGCGAGATCGCGCAGGAGGTGGGCCCCGGACTCTGAGGGGGTCAGGCCCCGGTCGTGGATCTTGACGATGAGTTCCACGGTCTCGAACGGGTTCCCCGCGGTGACCGCCCAGCACTCTCGGCAGAACGCGTCGTCGGCGTGCTCACCGAGCGTCTCGCGCACCAGGCCGGCGACGGCGCCGACGCTGAGCGGTTCCAGGTCGAGGGGGCGACCGCCGGCCCGGCCGGGCAGTCCCCTGAACGACTCGGCGTGGTCGGGGAGTTCGGCGGGGCGGTAGGCGACGACGACCAGGAGCGGGAGTTGTTCGGCGCGGGGCGCGAACGCGGCCAGCCAGCCCAGGGATTCGGGGTCGGCCCAGTGCGCGTCGTCGAGGACGAGGACCATCGGGGCCCGCTTCACCGCGAGGTGGGTGAGCACCCAGTCGAGGCCGTCGCGCAGGCCCTGCTGGTCGGGCGGGGAGCCCGCGGTGGGGGCGCACAGGCCGAGGGCGGGGCCGACGATGTCGTACCAACTCCCCAGCGCGGCGCGGAGATCGGCGTCGGCGGAGCCGGCGAACTGCGGTTGCAGCAACTGGCGGGCGACATGGAAGGCGACGCGCTGTTCCTGGTCGCCGCCTCGGGCGGAAAGCACGGTGCAGCCCTGTGCGGCGGCGCGGCGGCGCACCTCGGTGAGGAGGGTGGTCTTGCCGATGCCGGCCCGTCCCGCGAAGGCGAGCAGGGCGCCACGAGGCCGGAGGCCCGGCTCGGCGCCGTCCGTGCGCAGGCCGGTGAGCTCGCCCAACGCGTCGTCCACGGCGGAGAGTTCACCCTCCCGTTCGAAGAGCGTCCTGTTGCCGCGCCCTCTCCGCTGTCCCATCCCATACCCCCTGCCACGGTGGTGCGTCCAAGCGGGGAGCGAACGCGTACCGTGAGCTACAGGGACCTCAGCGTACGCTTTTCAAGGGCGCTGCGACCCGGTAGTCGGCGAAGCCGTACCGGCCGGTTTTCCTGAGCCGTCGGTGACGGCAGGGGACGTGGATCCCCCTTGTCATCCGGTCCGAGTTGTTCACGGCGTGGTTGCCGGGGGCGCTGGAGGTCGGTGTGCGCGAGCCGCACGCGATGACGGTCTCGACGGCCGGCGCCGGCTCATGCACCGACCTCACTCCTCCAACGCCGTCGGCGGCACCACCGCGACCGGGCTCGCCGCGTGCAGCAGGACCGCCTGGGTGACCGAGCCGATCAGCCGGGCCGGGGCCGGCAGGCGGCGGCGATGGCGGCCCACGACGACGAGGTCCGCGTCCTTGGAGGCG
>NZ_JAWOAI010000841.1:0-2761 GCF_033194735.1 Streptomyces sp. W16 | reverse complement strand
CGGCGAGCGGCGCGGTGCCAGCACGATGAGGCCGGCGCCCGCGGCCAGCAGTGACTCCGCCGCGACGAGCAGGGCGGTGCTGCGTCCGGTGCGCGGCGGTCCGGCGATCACGAAGGTCGGTACGTCCGTCAGGTCGGGGCCGAGCGAGGTGAGGACGTCACCGCCCACGGCGACCAGCGGTCGCATCGGCCCGCCCCGGGTGTGCAGGGCGAGCGCCTCGTCGTACGTGACCCGGTCGGGGAGTACGTCGAGGCGGATCGGGCGGCGCGCGGCGGGGACCGCGGCCTCGCGCTCGGTGAGGTCCCGGCCGAGGGCGAGCAGGATGTCGGCCTGTGCGGTGCCGGACAAGTCCTCGCCCAGCACCGCGAGTTGTACCTCGCTCAGGTCCTGGGTGCGGATGCCGCGTCCCGGCTCCGGGTCGGTCGGCGCGGACTTGGTGGGGATGCCGACGCTGGAGTAGTCCTGGCGGTCGTTGAGCCTGAGGACGATCTTGTCCTCGGTGGTGCCGGAGAACCGGCTGCTGCCGAGCACCCGGTCGCCGGCCAGGACGACGTGGATACCGCCGCCCGCTCCGTCGCGCAGCAGGCGGATCATGCGTTCCATGTAGCTGCCGTTGTCGTACGAGGCGAACTCGCGCTCGAAGACCTCGAACCGGTCGACCATCAGCACGATGTGGGCGAGCCGCTCCTCCGGCAGCTGGGCCCCGCGCAGTTCGGCCAGGTCGGCGGTGCCGCGCGCGCCCAAAATGCTCTGGCGCGCGGTGAGTTCGGCGCCCAGCCGGTCGAGGAGACGGCCGAGGCGCTCGATCTGGTTGCGGTCGACCACCGCGCCGCAGTGCGGCAGCGCGGTCAGGGCGTTGAGCGCGCCGTTGCCGCAGTCGATGCCGTACAGGTGGACGTCGTCGGCGCCGTGGGCCTGGCCGAGGGCGGCGGCCAGGGTGCGCAGGGTCTGGGAGCGTCCGCTGCGGGGCGAGCCGACGATGTGCAGATGGCCGGCCCGGTCGAGGTCGAGGACCAGCGCGGTGCGGGTCTGCTGTGCGGGCAGGTCGACCATGCCGTACTCCACGGCCGGTAGGGCCGCTTCGCGCTCGGCGGTGGGCTTGGGCGAGGGCGGTGCCGTCCAGGGGAGCAGGGTGGGCAGGGCCGGCAGCCAGGGGCTCGGCTGGCGCGGTACGTCCGCGAGCCGGGCCGCCTGGGCGATGGCTCCGGTGAGTACGGCGAGGTCGGTGACGGCCTCGGTCTGCGCCGCCGAGGAACCACCACGGGAGCGCGTGCTCGGCAGCGGGCCGCCGAGGTTCTGCCAGGTCACCGGTTCCGCGCGGACGGTCACCTCGGTTCCTTCGGCGGGCTGACCGCCGGGCCTACGACCGCCCACGCGGCCGGACTGGAAGGGCAGCAGGGCGGACGGGCCGAGCCGGGCGTAGGCGCGGCCGGGGTTGGCCGGGGAGATCTCACCGGAGTCGGGCGCGTCGATGATGTCGCGGCTCTCGGAGGTGTCGGTGGTGCGCAGCGCGATGCGGAGATTGGTGTTGGCGCGGATGTCCGGGGTGACCGCGCCGCCGGGGCGCTGGGTGGCGAGCACCATGTGGATGCCGAGCGACCGGCCGCGCTGCGCGATGTTGACCAACCCCGAGATGAAGTCGGGGAGTTCGCGCACCATGGACGCGAACTCGTCGACGACCAGGAGGAGTCGGGGCAGCGGGGGCAGTACGTTGCCGCCGCGTGAGCGCTTGTCGAGGTAGTCCTCGATGTCCTTGGCGCCCGCCTGCGCCAACTGGGTCTCCCTGCGCCGCAGTTCGGCGCCGAGGGAGACCAACGCCCGCTCCACGAGCCGGGTGTCGAGGTCGGTGACCAGGCCGACGGTGTGCGGCAGGTCGGCGCACTCGGCGAAGGCGCTGCCGCCCTTGTAGTCGACGAGCACGAAGGTCATCTCGTCGGGCCGGTTGACCACCGCGAGGGTGGCGACGAGGGTCTGCAGCAGCTCGGACTTGCCGGACCCGGTGGTGCCGGCGATCAGGGCGTGCGGGCCGTCGCGCACCAGGTCGACGGCGAACTCACCGTCGTAGCCGATCCCGAGGACGGCCCGGGTGCTACGGCCGCCCAGCGACCAGCCGGCCACCACGGCCTCCGCGGTGGGCGGTTCGACCTTCAGCAGGTCCAACAGGCGTACGGCGCCGGGCAGTGCGCTCTCGTCGCTGTCGCCGACGCCGCGCAGGGGGGCCAGCGCGCGGGCGAAGTGCTCGTACCAGTCGGACTCGGGCGAGTCGCTGCGGACGTTCTCCAGCGCGGCGCCGGAACCGGTGCGCACCCTGGAGGTGGTGGCGCCCGCCTCGGTGACGACGACGGCGCCGCACTCCTCGGGGAGGAGCCGCTCCTCGCGGTCGATGCAGATGGTGTGGACGCCGACGGACGGGCCGTCGCGCAGCAGCGCGATCACGCCGGGCAACGAGCGGGCGCGGCGGGCCTGTTCGAGGACGACGAGGACGTCGGGGTAGCCGTTCGCTCCGCCCCGGATGAGGTCGGATCCCGCCGCGACCCGGGAGGCGACGAGCTGGCCGAGTTCGCCGATGCGCCGGGCCAGGGACTCGGCGGTGGAGCCGATCAGGGCATAGGCGTCCTCACCCTGCGCCTGGGTGTGGGGCAGCCAGCGGATCCAGGACCAGTCGCGTTCACCGTCCGGTCCGGCGAGGACGACGAGGCGCAGGGCGGTGGGGCTGTGCAGGGCGGCGGCCTGGGCGGCCAGCCAGCCGGCCAGCCGGGTC
>NZ_JAWOAI010000840.1:0-2761 GCF_033194735.1 Streptomyces sp. W16 | reverse complement strand
GGCCGCCCGGCACCCGCGCCGCGCCCCCTGCCGCGCTCCCGCGCGACCGGTCTCGTCATCCCCTACCTCGACGTCGACGCCCCGGTCATCCCCCTCCGGCTCGGCCGCGAACGCCACATGTCCGCGCCGCCGAACGACGACCCCAAGCAGGTGGGCTGGTACGCGGACGGGCCCGCCCCGGGCGAACGGGGCACCGCCGTCGCTGTCGGCCACCTGGACACCATGACCGGCCCCGCCGTCTTCGCGGGCCTCGGCGAACTGAAGCCCGGCCGTCTGATCGAGGCCCGCCGGGCCGACGGCCGGACCGCCGTGTACACGGTCGACGCGGTGCGGACGTACGAGAAGGCGCACTTCCCCGACCGGGAGGTCTACGGCGCCCGTGGCCGGCCCGAACTCCGCCTGATCACCTGCGGTGGCAGCTTCGACCACCGGACCGGCTACTCCGGCAACACGATCGTGTTCGCCCACCTGACCGCGACCCGCGAACGGGGCCGTACGCACTGAACGCGATCGTCCGTTTTCTCACCACCCGGACGGACCCGCCCGATCCCGTCCGGTCTCTTCCCCCGGGCGCGCACATTCCGTTAGCTTCCGTGACTCACAAGCCTCGTACGACCCGTACGAGGTGATCCGATCGCGCAGCCCCCGGGGGCACTCGTCATGACACGCGCCATCTCCCTGCACGATGTGAGCAAGGCCTACGCGCGCGGCGCCCGCGTGGTGGACCGGTTGTCGCTGGACATCGCGCCGGGGGAGTTCCTCGTGCTGCTCGGGCCGTCCGGGTGCGGCAAGTCGACCGTGCTGAGAATGATCGCCGGCCTGGAGCAGATCGACGAGGGCGAGTTAAGACTCGACGGCGAGTACGCCAACGAACTCGCCCCATCCGAACGGGACATGGCGATGGTCTTCCAGAACTTCGCCCTCTACCCGAGCATGACCAGCCGCGACAACATCGGCTTCCCGCTGCGCATCGAGGCACCCGGCGCCGACCCGCGCCCGCGCGTGGACGCCACCGCCCGCATGCTCGGCATCGAGGAACTCCTCGACCGCTTCCCCAGCCAGCTCTCCGGCGGCGAACGCCAGCGCGTCGCCATGGGCCGGGCCATCGCCCGCCACCCCTCCGCGTTCCTGATGGACGAGCCGCTCTCCAACCTCGACGCCAAACTCCGCAACCACCTGCGCGCCGAAATCTCCTCCCTCACCCGCAAGTTGGGCGTCACCACGGTCTACGTCACCCACGACCAGGCCGAGGCCATGTCGCTGGGCGACCGGGTCGCCGTCCTGCGCGGCGGGGTCCTCCAGCAACTCGGCAGCCCCCGCTCGGTGTACGCGCTGCCCCGCAACGTCTTCGTCGCCGCCTTCATCGGCACCCCGCGCATCAACCTGCTGCGCGGCCTGGTCCGGGCCCCGTTGGACGGCGCGATGACCATCAGCCTCGGCAAGCAGTATCTGCGCCTGCCCGAACCCCTGTGCCTGGACCACCAGTTGCTCCGGGTCCAGCAGGGCCGCGAGGTCATCGTCGGTCTGCGCTCCGAGGCCATCCGCATCGCCAAGCCCGCCGCCGCCCGCCCCGGCGAGGTGGCGATCAGCGGCCTGGTCGAGCACGTGGAGTTCCAGGGCCACGAGGTCCTCGTCCACTTCAACACCGGCTCCAGGCCCGCCGTCGTACCGGAGTTGGAGGCCCCGCGCCCCACCCGCCCGGCCAGGCGCCGCCGACGCGAGGGCGGCGTCCTGGGCCGGCTGCGGGAGCGCGCCGGCGTACTGCGCGCCGGACCGGTCGTCGTCCTGGACCACCCGGCGGACCCGGAACCCGACCTCATACCGCCCGAGGGCCGCCTCCCCGGAGACCTCGTCGTCCGCACCACCCCCGACATCCAACTCCGCTACGGCATGCAGGTCCCGCTCCTCGTCGACATCGCCCACCTGTTCGTCTTCGACCAGCACGGCGAACGGATCTCCCCGGCTCCGGCGCGGCTGCCCGACCTGGACGAGTGACGACCGGTACGGATAGGTGCATGAACGTGCACTTCACCCGAAACAGGGCGGCCCTCGCGATCGCCGGCCTCCTCCTGACCGCCGCGGCCCCGACCGCTTACGCGAGCTTCGACACGGAAACCGCTCCCGCGCCGACGCGCGGCACGCCGTACGTCGAGACGCAGCTCTTCTTCGGCACCGAGCGGCCGGACGGCGGACCGGCCGTCACCGACCGGCAGTTCATGGCCTTCGTCGACAAGGAGGTCACGCCGGACTTCCCGGACGGGCTCACCGTGCAGAACGGGCGCGGGCAGTGGCGGGACGCCAACGGGAAGATCGAGAAGGAGCGGTCGTACGAGCTGATCCTGCTGTACCCGGTGACGGCGGCGGGTGCGAGCGACCGGAAGATCGAGGAGATCCGGCGGGCGTACGAGAAGGCCTTCGCGCAGGAGGCGGTGGGCCGGGTGGACGACCGGACCCGGGCCGATTTCTGAGGTGTCGGCGAGTCCGTTCTCCGAGGTGTCCGCGCGTCCGTGACCCGGGGTCTCTGGCGCCGGAAAACTAACACCGCTAGTTTGTGAGGCGGACGACGACGTCACGCCTGGGAGGCAGCACGATGAAGGCACACGACGGCATGTACATCGACGGCGCCTGGCGCCCCGCCGCGAGCGAGGCGACCATCGACGTGGTGAACCCGGCCGACGAGCAGGTGATCGACCGCGTCCCGGCGGGCACCGCCGCCGACGTCGACACCGCCGTACGTGCCGCCCGTGCCGCCCTCCCGGGC
>NZ_JAWOAI010000839.1:0-2769 GCF_033194735.1 Streptomyces sp. W16 | reverse complement strand
CAGCGGTACGCCGGAGGTGGTGAGCACGGACTGGCCGCTCCGGCCGGGCCTGGCCGAAGCGGCCTGACCGTGTGGGGGCTCGCCCCGCACCTCACCAGGAGCCGCCGCCTCCACCACCGGCACCGCCACCGACTCCGCCGCTGGAGGAACCGCCGCCGGAGCCGGAACTCCCCGAGCTGGAGGCCGCGTTGGCCGCGGAGACGACGACGGCGGCGAGCAGGACATCACCGACGCCGAGCGAGAAACTCCGCCTCACTCTCGCTGCCGAGGCCGAAGCGCCGACCGCCTGTTCCCACGCGGCCTCGACGCCCAGGGAGACCGCCCATGCCGCGTACCGGTCCGCGGCCTCCTCGGCGGGAGGTTCGTCGGGGCAGGTGGCCGGGTCGGCCAAGTAACGCCGGAACGCCTCGACTTGGAGCCAGAGGGCAGTCCCGCGAGGGGTACGCCTGTCCAACTCCCAGCCCCGGGCGACCACGGCGAGACCGAGACCGGCGACCACGGCACCCACCAGCAGGACGGGCAGTCCGGCCGCGACGCGATGGCCGTTCAGCACACCGCCGGTGATCACGAGGACCAACGCGAGCAGCAGCGCGGCCAGTTGGGCCTTGCCCCACCCGGCGAGACGCCTGGTGAGGGTCGTGTCCCACAGGTCGCTCGCCTTGCGCCAGTTGTCCAACTTCCAGGAGAGGTCCTCCCAGCCCGCCTTGAACGACGGGTCGCGCCTGCCGAGGACCAGGCTGGTGCTTCCGGCGAACATCCGGTCCAGTACGTCCCTGATCTCACGGTTCACAGGGCGCCCGTGCCGCCGCAGGACCGGACGCTGATCGTCGCCCTCGATGGTGAGATGGCCGTCGGCCGCGGCATCGAGCAGCCAGGCCACCTTGTGCTGGTCCGTGACCTTCTCCATGCGCAGGATGCCGCCCTGGGCCGGTGTCAGGTCCTCGGGCGGTGTGGCGGACGGGGTGACCGTGCGGGCGAGCCGCTCGACCTCGACGCGCCGGAGCCGCCCGCCATCCTCCAACACCCGGTCCCGCCCGAGGAACCGCAGTACGCAGAGCGTCAGCGCGACGCAGGCCAGGGCGACGGCGAGGAACAGCCCGCCGTTGCGCAGCGGATGCGGAAGGGAGGTGCCAACCGCCTTGCCGGTGGGCGCCGTTGGCAGCGCCGCCGGGGTCGCGGTCCTGGTCTTGGCGGCAGTGGCGTAGAGCGTGAGGCCCTCGTGTCCGCCGAGCCTGTCGAGCTTGACGACGAGGTGCCCCGGCTCGCTCTGCCGGACCGAACAGGGCTTGCTGTCATCCCAGTTGCCGTGGACGCAGCGGAGACCGGTGAGCCCGTGCGCGTCCACCACGTGGATCTCCACATCGGCCCGGTCGACCTTCCAGCCGGTGCCGACGGCGTCCCAGGCGAGCTTGCCGTTCTTCACCGCGTCGGGGACCGTGTACTGGATTCGATAGCGGTGCACTCCACCGACCGTGCGGTCGCGGTCGCCCACCTTGAGTCGGTCGGCGACGGACTCCCTGCCGTTCACGTCCCGGTAGGAGGCGCCGAAGGTGCCCGCGTAGGGCACCTTGTGTCCGTCCATGGTGGCCCGGACGTCATCGGCGAAGAAGTCCGCGTCCGGTACGTCACGGTAGATTCCGTGCGTTTTGCCCGAGTGCCCGAAGTCGTAGTCGATGACCTCGGTGATCCGGGCGCTCCCGTCGGCGCGGATCTCGGCGCCGACCCACATCGAGGTGACCCGCTCCGTGTTCGAGAGCGCCTGACAGCCGGCGCCGATTCCACCGAACACCACCAGCACGAGGACGATCACGGCCAACGACCGTATTCGGCGCCGCCGCAGGGACGTGACCTTCCCCCGTCTCCCGCTCCGTCTCTTGCCTTCTCCATCACTCATGAGGCCCCCCTCAAGACGCACAACGGACACGAAGACATGCCCGGGACACAAAAAAACCGGCCCGCTGATGCGGACCGGTTTTTCCCGGTGGGCGATACTGGGTTCGAACCAGTGACCTCTTCGGTGTGAACGAAGCGCTCTCCCACTGAGCTAATCGCCCGGGAACGGACTGAACAATACAGGCCCCCGCCGGTTTCCTTCAAACCGCTTCCAGGTACGCGAGCAGCCCGCGCCGTCCGGCCCGCATCATCAGCGCGTGGTTGAGGCGGAACACCGGCCGCCCGGGTACGGCGAACCGCCTGAGCAGCGGCCGGTTCAGATCGACCTCCTGGTCGTAGCGGGCGAGCGTGCCGGAGCCGTCGGCCGTGAGTGTCCAGCGCGCCCAGCCCTCCAGGTCGCCGGTCATCGCGATCTCCAGCACCCCGGCGGCCGGATCGCGCCGCACTTCGCGCGCGGTGAAGGTCAGGGTGTACGGCAGGCTCGCGCGGATACTGATGACGCCGGTCGTATCGTCGAGCTGGTTGACCTCACGCACCTGCGGCCACCAGCGCGGATACTCCTCGGCCCGCTCCAGGAACGGGTAGACGACGGCGGGCGGCGCGGGCAGCTCCCACCGGGCGCGGAAGCGGTAATGGGTCCAGTCCATGGCGGGAGTCTGCCCGCTGAAAGGCCCGTCTCCCAGCGACCGGGGGCGTTTGAGTACGCGTACTCATGTCGTACGGCGTGACGGGGACCACACTCCGAGTCATGACGCACATTCCGCCCCCGGCCGTGGAGTTGCGACTCCTCGACGCCGAGCTGCACCAACTGGACGCCCGCCGCGCGCAGTTGCTGCACCGCCGGGCCTGGCTCCTGACCGTGCTTCAGCCGGCCCA
>NZ_JAWOAI010000838.1:0-2794 GCF_033194735.1 Streptomyces sp. W16 | reverse complement strand
CCGCCGCGAACTCCCGCGCGGTCGCGGCGGCCCGCTCGAACAGCGCGCCGCGGCCCAGCTGTTGGGCCGTCCGCAGAAAGGTCTTGTAGATCTTCTCGAAGACCGACGGCACGGCGTAGAGGTAGGTGGGCCGGAAGGAGCGCAGCCCCGACACCAGCGCGGCCTCGGTCATCTCCGGCTCGTGGGCCATTAGCCAGCCGCCGCGCATGCACAGGCCCTGGATCATCAGGCCGTACACATGGGAGAACGGCAGGAAGGCCAGCACGGTCGGCTGTTCGCCCTGGGGGGCCGCCGTGTTCGGCCAGCCCGAGAGCAGGGTGTCGCAGGGGCTGGCCAGGCTGCGATGGCTCAGCGCGCAGCCCATGGGGCGGCCCGAGGTGCCCGAGGTGTAGGCGACGACCGCGGTCGAGTCCGGCATCACGATCCGGCGCAGCGAGTCCACCGTGGTCTGCGGGATGTACGTGCCCCGCTCGACGAGTTGGGGCAGCGCCCCGGAGTCCAGCTGCCAGACGTGCCGCAGCAGCGGCAGCGCGGCACACACCGTGCCGACCGTCATGATGCCCTGTTCGTCCTCCACGACCACGGCCACACAGTTGGCGTCCCGGAGTATCCACTCGACCTGCTCGCGCGAGGACGTCGGATGGACCGGAACCACCTCGGCGCCCACGGCCCACAGGGCGTGGCTGAACACCGTCCACTCGTAGCGGGTGCGGGCCATGATCGCGACCCGGCTGCCCGGCGAGATACCGGAGGCGATCAACCCCTTGGCCACGTCGACGACTTCGTCCCGCAGCTCGACCGCCGTCACCTCCTCCCACACCGTGGAGGAAGAGTCGGGCCGGCGTGCGATCAGCGGAAGGGTGGGGTTGACGACCGCGGTCTCGAAGACGCTGTCGGCGAGGCCGCCGGTCAGGGTGGTCCGGGGAGAGGTGGGGGGTGGAGCGACGGCGAAGTCGCGCATGCGCTGCTCCTGGGTTGTACGGGGCGTGACTCTGCCGATCATTACTGTTATCGACGGTGCTCGAATGTAGCCCAGGTGTGAGCGATTGGTGAGGGGAACCGGGAAGTGCCCTTACGGAGTTTGCTGGTTGAGTGGGACCGACCTGACAAAGCGGGGTGTACGAGGACGTGAGCACGGTGGATCTCGACGAGTTGAGGGCACACGATTTCGGCTATCTGGACGCCGAAGGACACACCTATCTCGACTGCATGGGCGCGGGACTCGCCCCCAGCTCACTGGTCCGGGCCAGCGCCGCACGGATCACCGGGGGCGTCTTCGGCAACCCGCACTCGGAGAGCCCCGCTTCACGCGCCTCCGGCGGCCTGCTGGCCGAGGCCCGCGCCGCGGTGCTGCGGCACTTCGCCGCCGACCCGGCCGAATACACGGTGGTGTTCACCGCCAACGCGACGGCCGCGCTGCGCCTGGTCGGCGAGTCGTACCCGTTCGCACCGGGCAGCCGGCTGGTGATGCTGCTCGACAACCACAACTCGGTGAACGGACTGCGGGAGTACGCCCGCGCCGCCGGCGCCAGCACCGAGTACATCCCGGTCCACGGCCGGGAGTTGGCCGTCGACGAGGAGCGGCTGCGCACCGCGCTCACGGCCCGCAGCCGCCGCCGCGGACTCCTCGCCTATCCCGCACAGAGCAACTTCACCGGCGTACGGCACTCCCTGGAGTGGATCGCCACCGCGCAGGAGCACGGCTACGACGTCCTGCTGGACGCCGCCGCGTTCGTCCCCGCCAACCCCCTCGACCTGTCCCGCTTCCACCCGGACTTCACCGTGGTCAGCTGGTACAAGGTGTTCGGCTACCCCACCGGCATAGGCAGCCTGATCGTCCGCCGCGAGGCCCTCGCCCGGCTGCGCAGGCCCTGGTTCTCCGGCGGCACCATCTACGCCGCGAGCGCCCAGGCGCAGTGGCACGTCCTCGCGGACGGCGAGGCGGCCTTCGAGGACGGCACCGTCAACTTCCTCTCCATACCGGACATCACGGCCGGCCTGGAGTGGATCGACGCCATCGGCATGGACCGGGTGCACGACCACGTCGCCCGGCTCACCGGCCAACTCCTCACGGGAGTCGCGAAGTTACGGCACAGCGACGGCTCCCCGATGGCACGGGTCTACGGCCCCACCGACAGCGGACCCGCACGCGGCGGCACCGTCGCCCTCAACCTCCTCGGCGCGGACGGCCGGGTGATCGACGAGCGGGTCGTCGCCCGGGACAGCGCCGAGCGCCGCATATCGCTCCGCTTCGGCTGCTTCTGCAACCCGGGCGCCGGGGAGGCCGCGTTCGCCCTGCCCCTGCGCGGCCTGCGCTCGGCGGCCCGCAGACCGATGCGCTCACTGGAGGATTACCTCGACGTGCTGGGGCTGCCGTCCGCGGGCGCCGTACGGGTCTCGGTGGGTGTCTCCTCGCAGCCCAGGGACGTGGAAACGTTTCTGGAGTTCGTCGCGGACACCTACCGCGACCGCGTACCGACGGTGGCCGGCCTCCCCGACCGGGCAGGATGCTGAACTGAGGGGCTGTCGGGGTGGGGCCGGCTCAGCGGCCGGAGCGGGCGGCCTGCACCCCCTGACGGCACCTGCGCACCAGCACCGCCCAGGTCGCCGCCAGGAACAGCACCGCGAACAGCAGATACGCGCCGCTGGCCCACGGCCCCGCGTGGACGATCGCGTCGGTGAGGCCGCTGGCGGCGTGGGAGAAGAGCGCGTTGCCGATGACGGCGACCCCGAGCGCCCCACCGAACTGCTGGGCCGTGGACAGGATTCCGGACGCGCCGCCCGCCAACTCGCC
>NZ_JAWOAI010000837.1:0-2818 GCF_033194735.1 Streptomyces sp. W16 | reverse complement strand
CTCCGCAGGCACCCCAACACCCGCAGGCGCAGCCGCAACCGCTGCCGCCGCAGTCTCACCCCCAGGCTCCCCCCGCGCCCCCGGTCGATCCCCGTACCGGTGCCGCCTGGCCGCAGCCCATGCAGCACGACCAGCGGCAGCCGGTCAACCCCGGTGCCGCGCCGCTCGGTTACACCGCTGCCGTGGAGCTGTCGTCGGACCGGCTGCTCAGCAACAAGAAGCAGAAGGCGAAGAGCGGTCGGCCGGGCGCCGCGCCCTCGCGGTTCAAGCTGGGCGGCAAGAAGGAAGAGGCCGAGCGGCAGCGGAAGTTGGAGCTGATCCGCACGCCCGTGCTGTCCTGCTACCGGATCGCGGTCATCAGCCTCAAGGGTGGTGTCGGCAAGACCACGACCACCACCGCGCTCGGCTCCACCCTCGCCACCGAACGCCAGGACAAGATCCTCGCGATCGACGCCAACCCGGACGCCGGCACGCTCGGCCGCCGGGTGCGCCGCGAGACCGGCGCCACCATCCGCGACCTGGTGCAGGCGATCCCGTACCTCAACTCGTACATGGACATCCGCCGGTTCACATCCCAGGCGGCCTCCGGTCTGGAGATCATCGCCAACGACGTCGACCCGGCCGTCTCCACCACCTTCAATGACGAGGACTACCGGCGCGCGCTCGACGTGCTGGGCAAGCAGTACCCGATCATCCTCACCGACTCCGGTACCGGTCTGCTCTACAGCGCGATGCGCGGTGTGCTCGACCTCGCCGACCAGCTCATCATCATCTCGACGCCGTCCGTGGACGGTGCGAGCAGCGCGAGTACGACGCTGGACTGGCTGTCGGCGCACGGGTACGCGGACCTTGTCTCACGGTCGCTCACGGTCATCTCGGGTGTCCGCGAGACCGGCAAGACGATCAAGGTGGAGGACATCGTCAGCCACTTCGAGACGCGCTGCCGTGGTGTCGTGGTCGTGCCGTTCGACGAGCATCTCGCCGCCGGTGCGGAGGTCGACCTCGACATGATGCGGCCGAAGGTCCGGGAGTCGTACTTCAACCTCGCGGCCCTGGTCGCCGAGGACTTCGTCCGCCACCAGCAGATGCACGGCCTGTGGACGAGTGACGGCAACCCCCCGCCGGTGCTGGCCCCGCCGATGCCGGGCCAGCAGGGCTACCCGGGACCGCAGGGTTACCCCGGACAGCAGGGTTATCCGGGGCAGCAGCAGCCGTACCCGGGCCAGCCCGGCCCCTACCCCCCGCAACAGCCGCCGGGCCAGGAGCTGTACGGCCAGCAGCCCTACCCCCCTCAGCAGGGACAGGGCCGGCAACCCGCACCGCCCTACCCGCAGCACCCGGGACAGCAGGCCCAGCCCTACCCGCAGCACCCCGGCTATGCCCAACCGCCGGAGGGCACCCCGCCCCCGCCGTCCGCACCCCCACAGCAGTAGCGCCACCCCGAACGCCGAAGGGCGGCCGGTGCCCACAAGCACCGGCCGCCCTTCGGCGTCGTAGAACCGAGAACGGCTACCCGGCGTCGCCGGAGTCCGCGTCCGCCGAGATCAGCTCGCGGCATCGCTTCACGTCCTGCGCGATCTGCTCCAGCAGGCCCTCCAGCGAGTCGAACTTCGCCTGGCCGCGCACGAACGCGAGGAAGTCGACGGCGACGTGCAGGCCGTAGAGGTCGAGGCCGACGCGGTCGATGGCGTAGGCCTCCACCGTGCGCTCGGTGCCGTCGAACTGCGGGTTCGTGCCGACGGAGATCGCGGCCGGCATGGCCTCACCATCGACGTGGAGGTATCCGGCGTAGACGCCGTCGGCCGGGATCGCCGTGTGGGGCAGGGTCTCGACGTTGGCCGTCGGGAAACCCATTTCGCGACCGCGCTGGGCGCCACGCACCACGACGCCCTCGACCCGGTGCGGGCGGCCGAGAATCTCGCGGGCGCCCTCGACGTCGCCCTCGGCGACCAGCCGCCTGGTCAGTGTGGAGGAGAAGGGCTCGCCGCCGCCCGCCGCACCGCTCACGTAAAGATCCACCACCTCTACCTCGAAGTCGTATGTCCTGCCCTGCTCGATCAGGAAGGCCACATTGCCCGCGGCCTTGTGGCCGAAGCGGAAGTTGGGGCCCTCGACGACCGCTTTCGCGTGCAGCTTGTCCACCAGGACCTTGACCACGAAGTCGGCCGGGGACAGCTTGGAGAACTCTTTGGTGAACGGCAGGATCAGCGCCGCGTCGACGCCCAGCTCGGCCATCAGTTCGGCACGGCGGTGGTGCGGGGCGAGCAGCGGGGGATGGCTGCCGGGGCGCACGACCTCACTGGGGTGCGGGTCGAAGGTGACGACGACGGAGGGAACGCCCAGCTCACGGGCGCGTTCCACGGCATGCCGGATGATCAGCTGGTGCCCGCGGTGGACCCCGTCATAAGAACCGATGGTGACGACGCTGCGCCCCCAGTCCTCGGGGATGTCCTCCAAGCCACGCCAGCGCTGCACTGTGACCGCTCCTCATCGAACCCGTGTCCGTATGTAGACCTGTGTCGTTGACCTCTTACGCAGGTCTAAGGGTGCCATGCCGGGGGCCTGCGGCCCGCATCGGCATGGTGGCTGTGACCGGGCGCACGTACGAAGGCGGCTACGCCAGAACCCCCACCCCGGCCAGGTTCTCGATCATGCGTCGTGTGCTGGGTCCGACCACCGCGGCCCAGTCCTCCGGGGTGTCCGCCAGCCAGCGGGCCATCAGGGCGGCGAAGCCCGGCACATGGCGGCCGAGGTCGACGAGTCCGCGGTCGAAACGGGTCGCGCCGGCGGGGGTGCGGACCAGCAGCCGCCCGGTCCG
>NZ_JAWOAI010000836.1:0-2826 GCF_033194735.1 Streptomyces sp. W16 | reverse complement strand
CCCGCGCCGGCGCACCCGGGGGCTGCGCCGCGAGGAGGTCGCCCAGCTCGCCGGCATGTCCACCGACTACTACGCCCGCCTGGAACAGCAGCGCGCCCCGCAGCCCTCCGTCCAGATCACCACCGCCCTCGCCCGGGCACTGCGGCTCACCCCGGACGAACGCGATCACCTCTTCGCGCTCATCGGCCACAACGCCCCGGTCCGCTTCCAGCGCTCCGAGCACGTCAGCCCGGCGCTGCTGCGGGTCCTGGAGCGGCTGAACGACGACACCCCGGCGATCGTGCTGACCGACATGGCCGACACCCTCGCGATGAACCCGATCGCCACCGCGCTCCTCGGCGACCAGACCCGGCACACGGGCCTGGCCCGCAGCGCCTACTACCGCTGGTTCACCGACCCCACCGACCGGCTCGTGTACCCGGAGGAGGACCACCCCCGGCACAGCCGTACCCAGGCGGCCCGGCTGCGCGCCGCGCTCACGGCCGACGGCGGCGACCCCCGGGCGGCGAGGATCGTCGCCGAACTCCGCGACCTCAGCCCGGAGTTCGTCCGCGTGTGGGAACTCCAGGAGGTCGCCCAGCGCTACGGCGAGAGCAAGACGATCCTCCATCCCTCCCTCGGCCGTATCGACGTCGACGCCCAGGTCCTGTTCACCGAGAACCGCGCCCAGACCCTGGTGGTCATGACCGCCCGCCCCGGCACGGAGAGCCAGGGCAAGCTCGAACTGCTCTCCGTCATAGGGCATCAGCAGCTCACGCCCTGACGCGTCGGGACCGGCACCCCCAACTCACCCCCCGGCACCGGACATTGACACCTGTACGACGGGGCGGTCACGTGCACCGAACGGCCGCCCCCGTCGCCCTCTTTCGGGTGATCTGCGGATCACATAACAGCCGTAACGTTTCCTCACATCAGCCGCTGAGCTGCGGTTTTGCGAAAAATCGGCCGGAACTGTTCACGTGTTCGCATCGCGTCACGCCCTCTCCCCGATCTTGATCCGATCTACAGTCGTGCCGCTCGTCCAAGATCACTTCCCCATCGAGGCGTGTGTGACCTTCCGACTGCCCAGCGCAGCCCCGCTCTTGAAGACGCCGCAGACGGCCGTCCTTGAGGGCATCGCCGGTTTCGTCCCCCCGGACGCGGTGTCGAACGACGCCCTGCCCGTCGCCTGGGACGTCGACGACGCCTGGGTCCGCAGACGCACCGGCATCGGCGAGCGCCGCCGCGCGGCACCGGGTGTGACCACCGGCGATCTCGCGCTCGCGGCGGCCGACCGGGCGCTCGTGGTCGCCGGACGCCCCCTGGTGGACGCCGTGATCGTCACCACCTCCACCCCCGACCGGCCGATGCCCGCCATGGCACCCCGACTGACCACCCGCCTCGGCCTCGGCGAGATCGCCGCATGGGACGTGTCCGCCGCGTGCAGCGGCTTCGTCTACGGCCTCGCCGCCGCCGTGGGCGCCCTGACCTCGGGGTGTGCCGACCGCGTCCTGCTGGTCTCGGCCGAGGTGTACTCGACCCTGCTCGACCCGCAGGACCGTTCCGCCGGAATCGTGTTCGGTGACGGCGCCGCAGCAGTGGTCCTGCGGCGCGGCGAGCGGGACGAGCCCGGCGGCGTACTGGCGCTGGACCTCGGCAGCGACGGCTCGGGCGACGAGCTGATCCAGGTGCCCGGCGGCGGTGCGCAGGAGCGCTCCCGCCCCGGCGACTACGGCCCGGACGACCGCTACTTCCGCATGCGGGGACGTGAGGTGTTCCAGCACGCGGTCACGCGTATGACCCAGTCCGCCCACACCGTGCTCAAGCGCGCGGACTGGGCTGCCGGGGATGTGGACCGGTTCTGCGCCCATCAGGCGAACGCCCGCATCCTGTCCGCCGTCGGCGACCGCATCCCGGTACCCGGCGAACGGCATGTCACCAACATCGAGCGGGTCGGCAACACCGGCGCCGCCTCCATCCCGCTGGCTCTGGCCGACGCCGCGTCGCAGGGTGAACTCCGGCCAGGGGAACGGGTGTTGATCACCGCCTTCGGTGCCGGACTCACCTGGGGCTCGGCGGCCCTGGTCTGGCCGGAGCTGCCGGCGGTGCCCCGGATCGACGATCTCGATCCCGCCCCACGGGCGATCCCGATGGCCTGAGACCTCGCCTGTCCCGGGGCGTCCCACCGCTTCCCCCGCTCTCCGTCACTCGGCGTCGGTTGTGCATCCGCTGCGCATAAAACAGGTCGGACGACCCTATTCCGATCTCGTCCACCCGCCCACCCGTCGATTCCCGAGCCCCGCCCACCCCTCGAAAGGAACGCCATGTCCCCCGTCCAGACCGCCGTGACCGCCGTACTCACCGATAAGTTCGAGGTCAGCCCCGAGCACATCCGGCCGGAGGCGACCCTGGAGAGCCTCGATCTCGACTCCCTCGCGCTGGCCGAACTCGCCCTGGCGCTCCAGGAGGAGCTGGGGGTTCCGGTGGCGGACGAAGAGGCCACCAGGCACAGCACCGTGGGTGAGCTCGTCGCCACGCTGAACGCCAAGCGGGCGTGATGAAGGCAGCGTGCGCACCCGTCTCCGTCACCGGCCTGGGGCTCATCACCCCGGCCGGGGTCGGCCGCGAGGAGACCTGGCAGGGGGTCCTGAGCGGGCGTTCCACCGCCGCCACCGACCCCGAACTCAAGGGCTGCGCCGTGGACTTGTCCTGCCGTATCCCGCTCATGACCCCGGAGCAGGCGCGGATCGGCGGCGGCAAGGCCTGGCGCATGGGCCGCTTCAGCCAGTTGGCGGTGCTCGCCGCGCGGGAGGCGGTCGCCGACGCCGGGCTCGACCCCGCCGGGTG
>NZ_JAWOAI010000835.1:0-2838 GCF_033194735.1 Streptomyces sp. W16 | reverse complement strand
CTGGCACCCGAGGAGGGGCTGCGCGCCGAGATCGGCCTCCCCAGGGACACGGCCTGGGCGTCCGCCATCGCCACTGTCGACCGCGGGCTCGCGGTCGCCGTCGACTACGCGCACACCCTGGACACCCGCCCCCCGTTCGGCACGCTCACCGGCTTCCGCGAGGGCCGCGAGACGGCACCCGTACCGGACGGCTCGTGCGACATCACGGCGCACGTCGCACTGGACGCCTGCGCACTCCCCGGCGCACGCCTGCTCACCCAACGCGCCGCCCTGCGCGCCCTCGGCGTCACAGGCGCGCGCCCCCCGCTCACGCTGGCGTCCACCGACCCGACGGAGTACGTCCGCGCCCTCGCGAGCGCCGGTGAAGCGGCCGAGCTCACCGCGACCGGCGGACTCGGTGACTTCGGCTGGCTCGTGCAGTCGGTCGGAATTCCGGACCCGCTGCAGGAGCCGTAGCGCGCCCTACTGGCCGCCGTTTTCGCCTACTTGTCGATGTCCCCGACCACGAAGAACAACGACCCCAGGATCGCCACCATGTCCGCCACCAGCGTCCCCGGCAGCAGCACCGCGAGCGCCTGGATGTTGTTGTAGGACGCCGAGCGCAGCTTCAGCCGGTACGGGGTCTTCTCGCCCTTGCTGACGAGGTAGTAGCCGTTGATGCCGAGCGGGTTCTCGGTCCACGCGTACGTGTGCCCCTCGGGCGCCTTCAGGACCTTCGGGAGCCGCTGGTTGATCGGCCCCGGCTCCAGCCCGGCGAGCCGGTCGAGGCAGGCGTCCGCGAGGTCGAGCGCGTTGTGGGTCTGCTCCAGGAGCACTTCGAAGCGGGCGAGACAGTCGCCCTCCTGGCGCGTGACGACCTTCAGGGTGTCCTGGAGCTCGCCGTACGCGAGATACGGCTCGTCGCGCCGCAGGTCGAAGTCGACGCCCGAGGCGCGCGCGATGGGCCCGCTCACGCCGTACGCGTGGACGGCCTCCGCCGACAGTTCGCCGACTCCGCGCGTGCGCCCCCGGAAGATCTCGTTGCCGAGCACCAGGTCGTCGAAGCGGTCCATCCGGGAGCGCACGGCGGCGACGGCTTCACGCGCGCGTGCGGCCCATCCGGCGGGCAGGTCCTCCTTGAGGCCGCCGACGCGGTTGAACATGTAGTGCATGCGCCCGCCGGAGACCTCCTCCATGACGTTCTGGAGGACCTCGCGCTCCCGGAACGCGTAGAACACCGGGGTGATGCCGCCGAGTTCCAGGGGGTACGACCCCAGGAACATCAGGTGGTTGAGCACCCGGTTCAGCTCGGCGAGCAGCGTGCGCGTCCACACCGCGCGCGGGGGCACCTCCATGCCGAGCATCCGCTCCACCGCGAGGACCACACCGAGCTCGTTCGAGAAGGCCGACAGCCAGTCGTGGCGGTTGGCGAGCATGATGATCTGGCGGTAGTCGCGCGCTTCGAAGAGCTTCTCGGCGCCGCGGTGCATGTAGCCGATCACCGGCTCGGCGTGCTGGATGCGCTCGCCGTCCAGGAGGAGCCGCAGCCGCAGCACTCCGTGCGTGGAGGGGTGCTGGGGGCCGATGTTGAGCACCATGTCGGTGCTTTCCGCGGCGCCGCCGATCCCGACCGTGGTCTCCGTCGTGGGAGTCATGGGCACAGTCTCTCGTACGTACGCTTGCGCCATGGAAACGGGGACTGCCGCCCAGGACGGCGCGGCGCGCGAGCCGGTGTGGACCGGCCTGCCGCCGGGGCTGCTGAAGATGCGACGGATGTTGCTGGTCATCTGGCTGGGGCTGCTGACCGTCGCCCTGGGGGTGCCGCTGGGCATGTTCGTCGGCCCGGGGTGGGCGGCGTTCGCGCTGCTGCCGCTCGGCGTCATGGCGTGGGGCTGGGTGGTCCTGGGCCGCAACTGGCGCTCCTGGCAGTACGCCGAGCGCGCCGACGACCTGCTGATCAGCAAGGGCGTGCTGTGGCACCACGAGACGATCGTGCCGTACGGGCGGATGCAGCTCGTGGAGGTGACCTCGGGGCCCGTGGAACGGCACTTCGGGCTCGCGAGCGTGCAGTTGCACACGGCCGCCGCGGCGACCGACGCGACCATCCCGGGGCTCGACCCGGCCGAGGCCGAACGGCTGCGCGACCGGCTCACCGAACTCGGCGAGGCCCGATCGGCGGGGCTGTGACGACGCCGGGCGCCGACAAGGCCGTACCCGGGGCCGCAGCGGTCGTACGGGAGCAAGTGCCCGTGGTGGAGCGGCGGTTGCATCCGGTGACGCCGTTGCGCCGGGCGTGGGCGCCGGTCGCCGTCGTCATCGGGTGGGCGGTGCACGACCCCAACCAGGCGCAGGAACAGCTGACGCGGCTGACCACCATCACCCTGCTGATCGCGCTTGCCGTGATCGTGCCGGCCGCCGGTCTGTACGGCTTCCTGACCTGGTGGTTCACCCACTTCTCGGTGACCGACACCGAACTGCGCATCCGTACCGGCCTGTTGTTCCGGCGCACCGCGCACATCCGGCTGGAGCGCATCCAGGCGGTCGACGTGACACAGCCGCTCCTCGCGCGCGTGGCGGGCGTCGCCAAGCTGAAGCTGGACGTCGTAGGGACCGACAAGAAGGACGAGCTCGCCTTCCTCGGAGAGGGCGAGGCCCGGGCGCTGCGGGCCGAACTCCTCGCGCGGGCGGCCGGGTTCGCGCCCGAGACCGCCCACGAGGTCGGCGAGGCACCCGCGCGGCAACTGCTGCACGTGCCGGCCGGGGTCCTCGCGGTGTCCCTGGTGCTGACCGGCGCCACCTGGGGGTCGCTTGCCGCCGCACTCGTCGTACCGCCGCTGCTGTGGCTCGCCACCCACAGCG
>NZ_JAWOAI010000834.1:0-2871 GCF_033194735.1 Streptomyces sp. W16 | reverse complement strand
GGGCGGGGCCCGCGAAGATGCCGCCGCTCTCTGGCGCGAGGCCCGCGAAGGGGCACCCCGGGAAGTCGCTTCCCGCGGGTCGTCCGGGTCCCGTGCAGGGGGCCGCCGTATGGCTGCGGCCCCCCGAGCCGGGGCGCGAGGTCGAGGCCTCGCTGCCGACACTGTCGGCCGTGGGGGGCGTTGGAGGCGCCCCTGATCTCGTACGACTCGTGGACACGGTGGCCACACAGTGCCACCGGGTCCGGCTGCGGCGCTCGTGCGCTCAGCCGTTGGCCTTCTCGTAGGCCTCGCGAATGGACGCGGGAACACGGCCGCGGTCGTTGACCTCGTAACCGTTCTCCTTGGCCCACGCGCGGATCTGCGCGGTGTCCTGGCTGCCACCGGTAGCGGCGCGCGCCTTTCCACGGCCACCCGAAGCACGGCCACCGGTACGGCGTCCGCCCTTCACGTAAGCGTCGAGAAGACCACGGAGCTTGTCCGCATTCGCGGTGGTGAGATCGATCTCGTACGTCTTGCCGTCCAGTGCGAACGTCACCGTCTCGTCCGCCTCGCCGCCGTCGAGGTCGTCGACAAGAAGGACCTGAACCTTCTGTGCCACCGGATTTCCTTTCATCGATAACTTGCGGGCCTGGGGTCTGCGGCGTCCGCCGTTTCGCCGTCCCCTGTTATATGCAGTACTGCAGTACGTCGGAAAGCAAACCGCTTTTGCTGGAAAAACACAAACCCCTGGGAGAGACCGAGCGACCTCCTCGGTCCGAAAAGATGCGCGTTTCGGACATAGGGAACCTGGGCAGGGCGTCCGGGCCGAATTGAGCGCAGCGATCACAGATGCAGAAGCATCCGACTGTTGCCCAAGGTGTTCGGTTTCACTCGTTCGAGACCCAGGAACTCCGCCACGCCCTCGTCATAGGAACGCAACAGCTCCGCGTAGACATCGGTGTCAACAGGTGTCTCACCGATCTCCACGAAGCCGTGCTTGGAGAAGAAGTCCACTTCGAAGGTGAGACAGAAAACGCGACGAACACCTAGCCAACGAGCCGTGTGCAGCAACTTCTCCAGCAACTGATGACCTACACCGGCACCCTTCAACCCGGGCTTCACGGCGAGAGTACGGACTTCCGCGAGGTCTTCCCACATGACGTGCAGTGCGCCGCAGCCGACGACCTCGGCGTTGTCGTCGCGTTCGGCGACCCAGAACTCCTGTATGTCCTCGTAAAGAGTCACGGTCGCTTTGTCGAGCAGGATGCGACCGCGAACGTAGGCGTCAAGGAGTCGGCGGACCGCCGGGACATCACCGGTCCGGGCCCGCCGGACGGTGATGGCTTTCGCGGTGACTTCTGGGTGCTCTGCTGACATGAGCGGACGCTATCGCCCGCCGCCGGAGGGCGGGGAGCCGGGGTTCTCGACGCCATCCGCGGGTTCGGGTGTTTCCGGCCCCTGGACGATGCGTACGGCCCTGCGCAGGGCCTCACGCTGTTCGTCGCTCATCATCCCGAAGAAGGCGACGAGAGCAGCCGCGGGGTTGTCGCTCTGGGACCAGGCGTCGTTCATCAGGGCGGCCGAGTAGGCGGCCCGTGTGGAGACCGCCTCATATCGATACGCCCGGCCTTCCGCCTCGCGACGCACCCAGCCCTTCTGATGGAGATTGTCCAAAACGGTCATCACCGTGGTGTACGCGATCGACCGTTCCTGCTGAAGGTCTTCCAGGACTTCTCGAACGGTCACCGGGCGGTTCCACTTCCACACCCGCGTCATGACCGAGTCTTCGAGTTCTCCCAATGGGCGAGGCACAGCTCAGAACCATAGTGGAAAAGGCACAAAAAGGGCGTACGACTCGGAAAGCACGGGCACGCGTGCGGGAGTCGTACGCCCTTGAAGGCGCCGTCGAAAGGCGGGGGGTCAGGCCTCGGTGGTCGAAGAGGCCTGGCGGGCGCTCTCCGCGCGCGCGATGGCGGCGTCGACGGCCGCGTCCTCCTTGGCCTTCATGGCCCCGCCCTGGGTCTTCACGATGACCCGGATCAGTCCGATGAAGAACACGGCCATGACGACCGGGGGCACGAGCGCGGAGACATAGTCCATGTCCTCCAGAGTAGCCACGGGCCCGGGAGCGGACGGGGCGGGGTCGCTTCAGCCGGCGGCGAGTTGCTGCGGCGGGTTCGCGGGAGGCGGTGCCGGTTTACGCCGGGGGAAGACCTCGCCGGGGGTGGGGATCGGCCGGGACGGCTTCGGGGCCGCGGGTGCGGGTGCGGGCGCCGGCCGCTCCACGGGCTTGCGTACGGGCTCCTTGGCGTCCTCCCCCGCAGGACCCCCGACGGTCACGGAAAGGCCGCCCGAGAGGCCTCCAGGGAGCGCCAGGGGGGGAGTGCGGGAGGCGGGGACGGTCGGGGCGGGGCGGACGGTCGTACGGCGGGCGAGGCGCGCGCGTACGTCCTGTTCGGCGAGTGCGAGACAGCGGTCGAGGAGGGCTGCGGCGGCCGGGTTCCCGCGCAGCGCACGCAGCGCGGAGAGGTCGTCGACGTCCGGGCGGTACCCGGCGCCGAGCGCCTCCTCCAGGAGCGTGAGGTAGCCGGCGGTGGTGCCGGGCAGGGCGGCGCGGTACCGGGCGAGGTCGGCGACCAGGAAGGCGCGCAGCCGGACCCCCTCGCGCACCGCTTCGTCGAGGGATTCGGCGAGCCGGAGACAGTCCTTGACGTCCTCGGCGGAGGCGGTTCGGGGCTGGAGGGCGAGAGCGAGGGCGCGACGGAGCACACGCAGCTCCTCCGCACCGAACGCCATGCCGCCGCGGGATCCGTATGGCGTGGGCATGCGGCGACGATACGCGCTAATCAGACAAATTCGACATAGGGGGCGGGTGTGGCGCGGGGTTTTCGC
>NZ_JAWOAI010000833.1:0-2871 GCF_033194735.1 Streptomyces sp. W16 | reverse complement strand
CGGGTGGGCCCCGAGGCCGAGGCGCTGCTGGCGCAGCTCGCCCAGGCCACCGCGCTCGCCGCCGAGCCGCTCCTCATGTACCAGGTCGAACGGCATGTCGCCCTCACCCTCCAGCGCAGCTTCCTGCCCAAACCGGACCAGCTGCCCGAACTCCCGGGCGTCGACGCCGCCGTCCGGTACGTGCCCGCCTCCCGGGACGCCGAGATCGGCGGTGACTTCTACGCCGTCCTGCGGGCCGGCGGGGGAGTGCTCTTCGCGGTCGGCGACGTCGTCGGGCACTCGCTGGAGGCGGCCACCGTCATGGTGGAGATACGGCACGCGCTGCGCGCCTACTGCGTCGACGAGAGCGACCCGAGCGTGCTCGCCGAGCGGCTGGACCGGATGCTCCGGCACTACCACCCCGAGACCACGGCCACCGTCTGCCTGGCCCTCGTCGACCCCGACACCGGCCGCACCCTCATCTCCAACTCGGGCCACATCCCGCCGCTGATCGTCCGGGACTCCGGCACCGCGGACTACGCCAAGGCGGCGGGCCCCCTGCTCGGCGTGGGCCTGTCCCACCCGCCGCCCACGGAGCTGTTCCTCGAACCCACCGACCGGCTCCTGATGATCACCGACGGCCTGATCGAGACCCGCGGCACGGACATCTCGGCCTCCATGGAACACCTGCGCGCCGCCGCCTCCGGCGCCCTGCCCGGCCTGGACGCCCTGTGCGACACCCTCCTCGACTGCTTCGGCGTCGATCGGGAGGACGACATCGCGATGCTGGCGCTGCGGCTAGGGTGAGCCCGTTGTCGGCTCAGAAGAAGGAGTCCCCATGCCGCAGATCACCGTCGACCACTCCCACACGATCTCCTTCGACCAGGACGGTTTCGCCCGTGCGCTGCACGAGGCGGTGGTCGAGATCGCGGCCGCGAAACCGGAGGCGTGCAAGACCCAGTTCCGCCCGAGCGAGTACACGGCCTTCGGGTACGAGGGTCTCGACGAGCTGGGACACACCGTCGTCCATGTCACCCTCGGCCTGCTCGCCGGCCGCACCGAGGAGACCAAGGCCAGGTTGACCGAGAAGGTCCTGGAACTCCTCCGCGAGTACATCGACGAGGACGGGTCCGTGCTGCACGCCTCCGCCGAGGTCCGTGAACTCGACGCGTCCTACCGGAAGTTCGAGCGCTAGACCGTGTCCGTGTAGGACCTGTCCTACGACGCCAGCGCGATCAGCCGGACGACGAGGTCGGTGAACGGCCCGTCGCCCGGCTCGTTCCGGAGTGACTCGCGCAGCAGCGCGGCCAGTTCCTCGTCGTAGGCCGCGCTCACCGCCGCCAACGCCCCGAAGTCGTGCACGAGTTGGCGTTCCAGGTCGGCGCGTGGGATGCGCCGGCCGTCCAGCCAGATCAGGGCCGTCGACTCGACCAGCGAGATCCAGGAGCGAATCATCAACTCCAGCCGGGCGGGCGGCTGTTCGACCTTCATGTGGGACAGGATCTGGAGATACGCGGCATGCCGCACCCCGTCGACCAACGCGTTGGTGGTGGACGAGCCGACCGCCGGACCACCGCGCATCAGCGCCGCGAAACCGGGCCCGTGGTCGTCCACGAAGTCGAAGAACCGGCCCATCACCCGCAGCAGCCGTCCCCCGAGCGAGCCCTCCTCGGGGACCACGAACCGCCCGGCGAGATCGTCCGAGGCGCGCTGCAACGCGGCCTCGTACAGGCTGAGTTTGCCGGGAAAGTAGTGGTAGACGAGCGGTCGCGAGATGCCCGCGGCGGCGGCTATCTCATCGATGGAGACCTCGTCGGGCGAGCGGTGGCTGAACAGGTCGAGAGCGACGCCGATCAACTGCTGTCGCCGTTCCTCGACTCCCATTCTGCGGCGAACCCCGGTACTCATGCGAACACCTTACCGATCGGAACCGGACCTCAACGGCCCGGTCCACCCAAGGTCGTTCACATATCCAACACGATTCGCTCACCACGGGCCCGGGATACACAGATCAGCATGGAGTCATCACGCTCCGCGTCCGTCAGCAGCTCGTCCCGGTGCTCCACCTCCCCTTCCACGACGCGCTGTTGGCAGGTTCCGCAGAACCCCTGTTCGCAGGAGTAGAGCGTGCCGGGCAGCTCCGCCCGTACGGCGGCCAGCACCGTGGAGTCCGCGGGCGCGGTCAACGTCCGTCCGCTGCGCCGGAGTTCGACTTCGAAGGCGGCGTTCCCGCCCAACGGGGCCCGGGGCGCGAACCGTTCGAGCCGTACGTCCGGAAACCGTTCCTCCACGGCCGCCATCAGCCCCTCCGGCCCGCAGCAGTAGACGGCGGTACCCTCGGGCAACTCCGCGAGCAGCGCGTCGAGTTCGGGCCGCCGCCCGCTCACGACGGTGACCCGGTCCGCACCGAACTCCGCCAACTCCCCAAGAAACGGCATCGAGTCCGGCGTACGGCCCGCGTACACCAGCCGCCAGTCGACGCCCTCGGGCAGTGCGCGCAGCATCGGCAGCACCGGGGTGATCCCGATCCCGCCGGCGACGAAGAGGTACCCGGGCGCGTCGACGAGCGGGAACCGATTGCGCGGCCCCCGCACCTCCAACTCCGCGCCCACCCGCACCTGTTCGTGCACCTCGCGGGACCCGCCCCGCCCATCCTCGACCAGCCGCGTCGCGACCGTGTACGACGAGGTGTCCGCCGGATCCCCGCACAGCGAGTACTGCCGCACCAGCCCCGAAGGCAGCACCAGATCGATGTGCGCCCCCGGCTCCCAGCCCGGCAAGTCCCTTCCCTCCAACCGCAGTTGTACGACGCCGTCGGCGACCGTCTCCCGCGCGGCGACCCGCAGCCGCAGTGCCCGGGTGCGCGGCCGGCCGGAGACCGGCGGGTCCAGC
>NZ_JAWOAI010000832.1:0-2881 GCF_033194735.1 Streptomyces sp. W16 | reverse complement strand
TGCCGCGCTGGGCGAAGATGCCGACCAGGGGCCAGTCGGTGTTGCCCCGGGGATGGCGGGCGCCGGTCTCGATCTTCTCCACCGGGACCCGGTCGAAGTGGTAGACGACCTCCAGGTGGGAGAAGGCATCCAGGCCGGCCAGCGCGTCCGGCCCGAACCGGTCCCCGTCCAGCCGGATCACCGCCTCGACCCCGCCCCAGTCGTCGTCCCGGACCTCCGCCCGGCCACCGACCACCCGACCCACCGGGTACGACACCACCCCGGCCGAGGCGCTGTTCTCAGACATCTGCTGTGCCTTTCGTCAAAAGATCATGTGTCACGCGGCGCCCGAGCGTACTGCAGGGGCGGGCGCGACGCCGTACCAGAAGAGTTCCATGCGGTCCCGCAACAGCCCCAGGAGGTACCGGAGTTGGGTGTGGTCCGGGGCGGTTCCGTACACCACGCCGATCGCGCCGAGCGTGCCCCTGCGCCAGTCGCCGTGGCGGCCGTCCGGTGCGGAGACCTCGACCAGATCGACCCCGGGAAGTTCCTCCAGCGTCTCGACGAGCGAGAGCGGCCCCGGGGTCACCGGGTCCGCGGGCGGGATCAGCATGTACTGGAAGGCCACCGGGTCCGGTCCCCGTCCCGGCAGCGACGGCTCCGGCACCGTCACGGGGAGCCCGAGCGCCAGTCGCAGCGCCGCCGCCACCATGTCGTAGCCCGTGCGGCGCTGCACGATCTCGGCCACGAACCCGCCCAGCCGCCCGTTGACCTCGATGATCCGCGGACCGTCGGCGGTGAGCTTGACCTCGGTGTGGGTGATGCCGTGCCGGATGCCGAGCGCCCGTACCGCGGCCTGTTCGAGCCCTACGACCTCCGCCGCCAGGGGGACCGGGACCGGCGCGGGCAGGATGTGTCCGGTCTCCCTGAACGGCGGGACGAGCGGCGGCTTTCCGGTGACGGCGACGGTCCGGGGCTCGCCGTCGACGATCAGGGACTCGACGGAGACGTAGTCGCCCCACCCCGTGTCCGCGTACCCGGGATCTCCCCGCAGGAACTCCTCCAGCACGAAGTCCCTCGGCGCGCTCCCGGTGAACTCCGCCAGCCGGTGCCGGCACTCGTCGGCCGATCCGACCAGGCAGGTGTCCACGCTGCCCGCCCCGTGCCGCGGCTTGAGCACCGCGGGCGTGCCCACGAGGGCGAGGGCACCGGCGCAGTCGTCCGGGTGCCGGAGCAGGGCGCACCCGGTGTGCTGCACGCCGTGGTCCGCCAGGACGTGCCGCTGGCGGAACTTGTCGGTGAGGGCGTCGACGGTCCCGGCGGAGTGGAAGGGCAGCCCGCAGTGGGCGGCCACCGCCGCGGTGAGCCGCAGGCGGTGTTCGCTGAAGGTGACGATGCCGTCGGGAGACAGCCCCGCGGCGAGCCGGCCCACCTCCTCCGCACCGAGGCCGGTGATGTCCACGACGTCGGCGTGCGCCGCGACCTGGCCCAACTCGGCCTTGAGCGCCGGGTGTTCCGGCTCGCACAGAAACACGACCCGGCACAGCCGCCGGGCCGCCGCCAGGATGCGCAGCGGGCCGGCGGAACCCTGGTCGTGGACGACCAGGAGCGTGGGGAGAGCAGAGTGTGCCAAGGGGTGCCTCCATCGCCCTAGTTGCGGCGGGCGGTGATGTTCAGTCGTACGTAGTCCACGACCGGTTCGGGGAGCCGGGCGGCGACCGCGTGGACGAACTCCTCGTGGTCGGCCTCGGGAAGGCGGTCCAGGTGGGAGCCGAGGACCACGGTGGCCAGGTAGCTCCACAGCTGCTCGCCCGGCTCCAGCCGTGCCGGGTCGGGCAGGAGGTTGACCTCGATGTCGGTGAACCCGGCGTTCCGCAGCCGCTCGGTGGTCTCCTCGACGCCGGCGAAGTACCAGACCTTCTCCTTCTCGGCCGGCGCGCCGAGCACGTCCTCGACGGCGGCGTTGATCTTCGAGACGTTGCCCTGACCACCGCACTCGGCGACGAACTGGCCGCCGGGCCGCAGGTGTTGGGCAAGGTTGTCGAACAGCGCGGCGTGGTCGGTGATCCAGTGGAACGTGGCGACGCTGGTGATCGCGTCGACCTGGCCGTCGACCGGCAGGGGCTTGGTGAGGTCGGCCTGTACGACCTCGACCCGGTCGAGGCGGTCGGCCAGCTTCACCCGGAGCTGTTCGAGCATCCGGCTGGATCCGTCGACGCCGATCACCCGGCCCTCCGGCACCAGGTCGAGCAGCGAGGCCGTGTCGCGCCCCGTGCCGCAGCCGGCGTCGAGGACGGTCTCACCGCCCTTGAGGTTCAGTCGGCCGAGGGTGCGCTTGCCCCATTGCTGGTGCGGCAGGGGAAGCGAGTCGTACGTCTTGGCATCCCATTCACGGGGCACAGTGCTGCTCCTTCGTGTCGTTCGCGCGGTTCACGCGTTGGTGGGGTTCGGGTCGACGCGTACACCGTCGAGGACCAACCCGACCTCGATCGGGTGGGCGTCCCTGACCAGCCGCAGGGCGTCTCCCTCGGCGAGCCAGCGGCGCACGGCCCCGACGGGGTCCGGGCCGGACGGGTCGACGGGCAGCAGCTGGACGAGGATGTTGCGCAGTCCGGCCGGGGAGTCGTGGGCGGAGTAGGGCCCGCGCAGGTCGATACGACCAGAGGTGTGGACCGAGGCGGTCGGCCCGCCCGGGCCCGGGGCGTCCGGGGCCGTGTAGCCGAGTGCCTCCGCCGCCAGAGCGGTCAGGACGTACTCCTGGGCGCTCGGCGCGAGATCGGCGCCGAAGAGCTGCTTGGGCTGGTCGGATTCGGCCTGCGTGCCGTCCACCTCGGCGAGCACATGGGTGCCCACCTCCCACATCACCCGTGCCGCGCGCCGCCGGGCCGGCACGCCCGGCCCG
>NZ_JAWOAI010000831.1:0-2896 GCF_033194735.1 Streptomyces sp. W16 | reverse complement strand
GGGCTGCTCGCGCCGCGCCCCGAACTTGCCACGCTGCTCGGCCAGTTGGGCATGTCCGCGGCACTGCTGCTCGGTGTGCTGCCGGCCGACCGGATGCCGGACGCGGTGCGGTTCCTGCGGGACCTGGTGCCCTCGACCTACGGCGTGGAGGCCTTCGCACAGACCTTCGCGGCGCACCCCGACTGGGCGCTCGTCCTCGGTGACCTCGCCGTATGCGCCGCGGTCGGCGTCGTTTCGCTGGCCGTCGCCGCCTGGGCCTACCGTCGGGCTGCCGTCCGGTGACGCGCCGCACAGCCGCGCCTGGCACGATGTCAACGTGACCGCACCGCTGACTCCGCCTCCGCCGCCGCGTGACCAGTCCCCGCACGATCCGTGGCAGCCTCCGGGTGACCCGGGCAACCCGGGTGAGCCGGGTACCCCGGGTGCCGGGTATCCCGTGTACGGACCGCAGGACGCGTCCTACGGCCAGGACGGCCCCGGACTGAAGACCGAAGTGATCGAGGCCGTGGTCGCCACGGTCGTCGTGGCGCTCGGCGGGGTGCTGCTCGGGCTGCTGTGGTGGTGGCTGGCACCGCATGTGCCGCTGGTCGGGGACGTGGTCGACAAGAGCTGGGTCGTCTACCTCAAGGACTCCGAGGGCGAGCAGGCGGTGGGCGTGGATGGAACGTTCACTCTGCTCGCGGTGGGTTTCGGGGTGCTCAGCGCCCTCGCCGCGTTCCTGCTGCGGCGGCGCGGGGGAGTGCCGCTGGTGGTCGCGCTGACCGTGGGCGGGCTGCTGGCCTCGCTGCTCGCGTGGCGGCTGGGGATGTGGCTGGGGCCGACGAAGGACGTGCTCTCGCACGCCAAGTCGGTCGGTAAGGGTGTCACCTTCTCCGCGCCGCTGAAGCTGGGGGCGAAGGGGGCGCTGCTGGCCTGGTCCGTCGCCGCGCTGGTTGTCCACCTGGGGCTGACCGCGTTGTTCGGGCCGCGGGATCCTGAGCCGCCGTATCTGCAGCCGGGACCGGTTCCTGGCGACGGGTACGGGGCGCCGCTCTCGTAGTGAGGGTTCCTGGGGGCTGCCGCCCCCAGACCCCCGCTTCGGCCCTGAAGGGGCCTCGTCCTCAAACGCCGGACGGGCTGGATTTCGCCGACCCGCGCTACCTAAGCCGGCCGGTGTCCATGATTCGAGCGGCGCTTCTTGATGCGCCACTTCCGTTTCCTGGTTTTCTTCGACATGCCCCTTGTGCTTAACCGAGGACGGGGCCGGAGTCGAGGGGTCACGCACGTCCGATGGGGGCCAGTACCGCTTCCGTGAGGGTCGCCAGGTCCGCGGGGGAGAGTTCGACCTCCAGGCCGCGGCGGCCCGCCGAGACACAGATCGTGGCGTGGGCCGAGGCCGAGTCGTCGACGACCGTGCGGAGCTTCTTGCGCTGGCCGAGCGGGGAGATGCCGCCGCGGACATAGCCCGTGGTGCGCTCGGCGAGCGTCGGGTCGGCCATCGCCGCCCGCTTGCCGCCGACGGCCGCCGCCAGCGCCTTCAGGTCGAGCTGGCCCGCCACCGGGACCACGGCCACCGTCAGCGCCCCGTCGACGTCCGCGACCAGTGTCTTGAAGACCCGGTCGGGGGAGACGCCCATCGCCTCGGCCGCCTCCTCGCCGTAGGACGGGTGGGCGGGGTCGTGGTCGTAGGCGTGCACCTCATAGGGCACTCCGGCGGCCGTCAGGGCGACGGTCGCCGGGGTGCCGCCCGACTGGGGCTGCTGTTTCCTGGACTTCTTCGCCATCGTGGGTCTCAGTTCAGGCTGGTCGGGTTGCGCGTCAGGTCCGACGCGGGCAGGGACGGCAGGTTGCGGATGATGGCCGTCTCGGAGCGCAGGAGCTTCAGCTCGTCGCGCAGCCGGGAGGCGGTGTCGGGGGCCTGGAGCAGGCGCTGCTTGGTCGCCGTGTCGAGCATCATCGCGGCGGCGACCAGGTAGGAGACGACCGCCGGTTCGTCCGGCAGCTCCGCGTCGCCGGTCGACAGGGAGCGTTCGCGGGCGCCGGCCAGGCGCTTCTGGTACTGGCGGAACGCGCGTAGCACCCCCTGGGCCAGCGCGCCGGCCTCGTCGCCCTTCTCCTCGGACAGCTCCTCCAGCTCGGCCGTCAGGAACGGGCCCGAGGCGTCCACGGAGAGCAGCCGCATCCGGGTCGTGCCCGTCGCCAGCACCTCGAAGGTGCCGTCGGCGCGCTCCCGGATGGTCGCCGCGTCGGCGACGCAGCCCACCGAGTGGAAGGCCTTGAGCGGGTCGGGGCCGAAGCCGGCCGTGGGCCCGCGCTCGGGCACGGCCGTCTGGTCCGGCATGCCCTGGGCGGTCGGGGCCACCTCGTGGCCGTCACGGATGGCGACGACGGCGAATCGGCGCGGTTCCTCCTCAGGGGTCTTGAGCAGTTCGCGCATCATGGCGCGATAGCGCTCCTCGAAAATGTTCAGAGGAAGCACGAGCCCCGGGAACAGAACCGAGTTCAGGGGGAAGAGGGGCAGCCGGACGGTGGTCACGGCGCAAAAGCCTAGTGGTCGCGGGAGCGGGCGCGACCGTCGTGCTCACTCCGTGGATACGGCGGCGCGTCCTCGAAGCCCCACGGCCGGCCCGGAACCGCCGTGAGAAAGGGCGGAACCGGCCCGCCCAGGGGCAGTTGTGCGGCGACCGCGATCCGCACTCCGTCGCGCACTTCCAGAAACTGGCCGAGCGGGTCGTCCGAGATCCGGTCCCAGGGGAAGGACGTGGCGTACGGGCCGATCAGGCGCAGCTGGTCGAGGGCGTCCGGCCAGCGTTCGAGGCGGACGAGGACGTAGGCCAGCAGGTTGCGGACCTCGGCGGGCCAGGGGTCGGCCGCCGGGTAGCCGGCCGAGAGGGTGATCGCGAGGTCGGCCGCCGCG
>NZ_JAWOAI010000830.1:0-2909 GCF_033194735.1 Streptomyces sp. W16 | reverse complement strand
CGGTCGCCGGGGGCACGGCCGCGGCCGGGGCCGCGCTGCTTCTCGTACGACTACGACGTCGGCGGCGCCGTACGGACGACGGTCGGGTGGCCGAACCCCCGCGTACGGAAGTCGAGTTGACGGGAGCGGTGATGTGAGCGGCAAGGTGCGGATCTCGGCGCTGGTGGCGGCGGGCGCGCTGCTTCTGCTGCCGTTGGCGGGGGCGACGCCTGTCGCGGCGGCCGAGGGACCGAAGGTGACGCTCTCCAAGTCGCAGGCGGGGACCGGCGGTTCGATCACCGTCTCCGGCAGCGGCTGGCGGACACACACCCTGCTGATGGTGCTGATCTGCGGGCAGGCCACGCCCGCGCGCGGGGTGATCGGCGGGACCAACTCCTGTGCCAACGCGGACGGTCGGGCCGTCACGACCGACGCCAAGGGCGTCTTCAGCAAGAAGCTGCCGGTGTCCGAGCCGCCGGTGCCCTGCCCGTGCGTGGTGCATGTGGCGACGGTGACCGGGCCGAGCGCGTCCGCGGACTCCGTCTTCCAGGTGGCGGGCCACGCGGTCGAACCACTCCCCGCGGAGCCGTCGACGGGACGGCTGTCGGTCATCTCCGACACCCGGCTGGACGGTTCGAGCGGGCTGCTGACCTGGTTCGGGGCGCCGGCGTCCCGCACGCTGGTCTTCACCGTCGGCAACGCCGGCTCGTCCCCCGTCAAGAACCCGGTGTTCCAAGTCGGCACCTCCCACGGGGTGTTCGCGCCGCAGTGGGACGACCAGCAGTTCAGCGGCACGATCGCGCCCGGCGGCAAGGCGGAGATCAAACTCCCGGTCGAACTGTCGGCCGGGGCGCACGGCGACTACAGCGTCTCCCTGAAGTACGGCGGCCGGGTGCTCGCCGAGGAGCCGTGGGGCGTGGGCCGCCCCTGGGGCGTGACTCTGTTCTGGATCCTGCTCTGCGTGGTCGTACCGGCGGCGGTGTTCCGTGTCGGCATGGCCGTGGTGGACCGGATACGGCCGCGCAAGGCGGGCCGCAGCACGGGCCCGGCCCGGCACCGGGGCCTGCGGCAGCGGCTGCCCGAACAACTCACCCTGCGCCTGCCGAAGTCCGGCACGGCCACCGCACCGCACACAGCCCCTGTGACCTCGACCCTGCCGTGGTTCACCCCGGACTCCGATCCGGGCACGGCCGGTCGGCTCTCCGCACCGCACGACGACAGTCCGACGAGTCCAACGACTCCCACCAGGAAGGGACTTCAGTGAGAAAGCGAAGGAGAGTCATACCGGCCGGCGGACGGAGGGCGGGTGCGGCGGCTGCCGCGTTGATCCTCGGCGGCGCGGGTGTCCTGCTCGGCGTGAGCGCCGGGTCCGCGCAGGCCGCCGAGGTGTCCTACGCCACCCACTGCGTGCCGCCCGCGGGCATCGACCCGGTCGACGGCACCACCAAGGTCGAGATCACCGCGCCCGCCACGGCGAAGGTCGGTGACACGGTCGACGTCGTGTGGAAGTTCACGCAGGCCGCGTCCAAGAACCCCGACATCATCGACCTGCCCGCCAACTCCGTTCAGCCGTCGGGGACTTTGAAGGCGGGAGGCGCGCAGACCGCCGACATCGCGATGGTGGGACCGCGCGAGAACCCGGCGATCCCCAAGGGCGGCGCGATGACGCTGTCCGACATGAAGGGCACCCTGAAACTGACGACGGCCGGCGAGGTGACACTGACACCGGACGCGTACACGGTCAACGCGTTCGGGACGGACACCAAGTGCGCGCCCACGGTGACGGTCCCGGCGTCGGCGACGATCGAGGTGACGGCGGGGGACGGCAGCTCGTCGAGCACGTCACCGACTCCGACGGACTCGACATCGGCATCGACATCTGCATCGGCGTCGGAGTCCGCCTCCGAGTCCGCGTCGAGCAGTCCCAGCGACTCGGCGTCCGCGAGCGCGAGCGACGGCACCGGCCAGACGGACTTCACCGGGAAAGAGGTCTCCGTCCCGTACGCGTGCAAGACGCCGATCGGTGACAAGAGCGCGACCTCGCCCGTGCAGATCAACGCCAAGAAGGACGGCGGGAGTTACGACCTCACCGTGCAGTTCAACGGCTCGGTGATGGATAGCCCCGCCGACATCCCGGCGAACTCCGTCAGTCCCTCGATGGAGGTGGTCCTCGGCGGCGCCGACTCGGGCACCGTGCATGTGGAGGGACCGACGAACTCTGCTGCCATCAAGTCCGGCGACCCGATCGAGATCCCCGACCTGACAGGCACGTACAAGCCGGGCGCGAGCGGTACGTCGACGCTGGCTCCAGGGGTCCTGACGGTCAAGGCGCTCGGCACGACGACGACCTGCACGCCGACCAAGTCCGAGGTCTCTCTGACCCTGGACACCACGGAGCAGGCGAGCGGCGCGTCGGGCAGCACGTCGTCATCCGGCGGTACGTCGACGTCGACCTCGGGTGGCTTGGCGGAGACTGGCTCGGACAGCCATGGCGGTCTCAAGGCGCTCGGTCTGGTGTCCGGTACGGCGATCCTGTTGGGTGTGGCGGTGTTTACGTTCCTGCCGGGGCGGAGGCGACTGCGGTAGACAAGTGCGGGTTGGCCACTCGCTTCTTTGTCAGTGTCGGGCTGGAGCGGCCCGAGTAAAGGGCGCTTCGCTTCGCTACGCGTCGCCTGCGGCGATGGCCCTGCGGGCCACCCTTGACTCGGTCCACTCCAGCCCGTTTGAGAAGCGAGCGAGCGGCCGGGAGGAATGGGGGGCCGAGGTCCGCCAGCCCCTCACGTCGGCTGCGTTGCGGGCCGGGGTGGTGGGGCGCGTCAGCGTCTCGCCTGCACGCCGGGCCGGCTTAGCGGCCACCCGCCGGTGGGGGGAGGAGGCCCGGGGGGTGGGGTGGGTGCCGTAGAAGTGTGTCACTTCCAGGGAAAGTGACA
>NZ_JAWOAI010000829.1:0-2911 GCF_033194735.1 Streptomyces sp. W16 | reverse complement strand
TGTCCCGTCGCCGCGGCCCTCCCGGCCGGTCGGCGGCTGCGCTGCGAGACCGAGATCCCGCGGCAGTCCCAGGTCACTCCGGCCGGCACCCACACGGTGGCGTGCCACTACCCGCACCGCGGACTGCCCTGGGAGGGGGCACGGACAGACCGGGGGACGACCGGTCGGCCTTGGAGCGAGCCGCCGGACCGTCCTCCGGTCCGCTGAGCCTCGTGTGCCGTTGTCCGTACAGCCGTCTCAGCAGCAGGCGCCGCTCGCACCGCTCGACTGGGCGATGCCCTCGCGCAGTGGATGCGTGGTGGCACCCGAACCGTTAAACCAGAGTCCGCTCGTCACAAGCCCACCGACGAAGACGACGATTGCTATGAGCGTGAATACTTTGATGCTCATGAAAATCTCCTCTCCGAGCATTTACGGATGACACGTTGACAAGACGAGTCAACAAGAACTTACTCAATCAGTCAAGTATTAATCTTGCAAAAGACGATCTCGAAAAGCGGAATGCCCACACCCAAATGAAGTCCGAATTAACGTCAATTCAGAAAATGCCTGTCCAGGCCACTTCGCGCCAGCGAATCGATCAAGAAGACTCCATTGGATCGCGGACGACTTACTGGTAACGTTGATCTGTCATCCCGGTGGTCAAAGCCACCTCCTAGGAGCCCACATGGACCCTCTCGAAAACACGACGACCGCAGGGCTGGGCGACCGCATCCGGCTGCTGCGCGGCAAACGTGGCCTCAAGCAGCAGGACCTGGCGTCCAGCGAGATTTCGGCGAGCTACATCTCCTTGATCGAATCCGGCAAGCGCGCACCGTCAGACGCGGTGCTCGCCTCCCTCGCGGAGCGCCTCGGCTGCTCCGCCGAGTACCTGCGCAGCGGACGGGACGACCACGAGCTGGAAGAGGCGCGCCTGCGGCTGGCCTTCGGCGAGATGGCCCTGCGCAACGGCAGCAACGGCGAGGCTCTGCAGACCCTCAGCGAACTGCTGACCAAGCCCACCCTCCTGGACGTCTCGATGACCCGGCGCGCGCGCATGGGACAGGCCTCCGCGCTGGAGAAGCTCGACCGGACCGAGGCCGCCATCGCGGTCCTGGAGGAACTGCAGCGGGACCCCGACCTGGCCCCGGGCTCCGCCGAGTGGTGCCAGATCGCGGTCGCCCTGTGCCGCTGCTATCGCAACGCCGGCGACATCACGCTCAGCATCGAGATCGGCGAGCGCGCCATGGCCCGGTTGGACGCCCTCGGTCTGGACGTGACGGTCGACCACGTCCAGCTCGGTGCCACGCTCATGGGCTCGTTCCACATGCGCGGCGACCTCATCCACGCCCAGCTGATGGGCGGCAAGCTCCTGGACGCCGCCGAGAAGCAGGGCGCGCGGGCCGCACGCGGCGCCGTCTACTGGAACGCCGGTCTCGTGGCCCGCTCCCGGGGCCAGCTCAACGAGGCGCTGGCGCTGGTGGAGCGGGCGCTCGCGCTGATGTCCGAGGACGACAACCTGCGCCACCTCGCCATGCTCAAGATGAACTACGGCTCCCTGCTGCTCCAGGTCGACGAGCCCGAACCGGCGCGCGGCAAGCAGCTGTTGGAGGAGGCGCAGCAGCTCCTGGCCGAGGTGGGCAACGCGCCGGAACTGGCCCAGTGCGAGATCGGTCTCGCCGACGCCGACGCGATGCTCGGGCAGTGGGACGAGGCCGCGGCGCACGCCGAGCGGGCCCTCGGACTCACCGGCAACGAGTCCCGCATCCAGGCCGTCGGCGCGCGCGGCACGCTCGCCGAGATCCAGCTGATGCGCGGCAACCACGAGCAGGCCGCGCAGTATCTGCAGGCCGCCACCCGGCAGCTGCGCCAGTTCCGCCCGTCCCACCAGGTGGCCCTCAACTGGCGTTACCTGGGCGACCTGTGGAAGCGGCAGGGCAACACCGGCGAGGCGCTCAAGGCGTACGACCGGGCCCTGTCGGCCGCCGGTATGGCACCGCACCGCGACCCCGGCCAGATCCTCTCCGAGCAGCACCGTTCCTGAACCGACCGCCGTATTACCGAATCCGGTACGGACCTTTGACCGTCACCCCCGGTAAAGGCATGGACCTTTCGCCGTGGAGCGGTCCGACGGGGCAGGCGACCCGGTTCCGTTTCCGGCCGGATCCGAGCCCTTCGAACCCCTCGCCTGGAAGAGTGTCCGGGGCGGGGGGTTCGTCGTGTCTCCGTTCGGCGGCCGCAAGGACCTGACGTCCGCCGGCGAATTCCGTCCGGTCTTCCATCACCGGAATTCCGGCCGCGCACCCCGCCGGAATTCCCTTGTACGGTCCGGGAGTTCGCATTCCGGCGGGCGGCGGTGAATTCGGCGGAGTTCAGCGGGAGGTGTTCGCCAGCCGGTGCACGGCGGCGAGCGGGACCTTCAACCGGTCGGGGCGATGGCGGGACTCGTATACGGCCTCGTACACCGCCTTGTCCGCCTCGAAGGCGCGCAGCGCGACCGGTTGGCAGCGCGGATCCTCCCGCCCGGCCGACGCGTATCCCTCGATGAACGCCCGCCGGTTGCGCACCGCCCACGCATAGGCGCGCCGGCGTCGGCGCAGTCGCCGCGCGGGCGAGCCGTCCTCCCCCGGATCGCCGGACTCCCGGGCGGCCAGACCGGTGCGGGCCGCGTAGTCGAAGGAGCGCAGCATGCCCGCGATATCGCGCAACACCGGCTGCGGGCGGGCGCGTTCGGCGGCGGGCCGGGCAGGTTCGCCCTCGAAGTCGACGATCCGCCAGCCGTCCGCGGTGCGCAGCGCCTGGCCGAGATGGAGATCGCCGTGGGTGCGCTGGGCGAAGACGGGGCTGCCGCGCCCGGCCACCCGGGCGTAGTCGTCGAAGAGGGCGCCGAGCCGGGTCGTGTAGCGGGCGAGCGCCGGAACCTCCTCGGCGG
>NZ_JAWOAI010000828.1:0-2917 GCF_033194735.1 Streptomyces sp. W16 | reverse complement strand
GCCGCGGACGAGCAGGGTGCCGGTGCCGACCAGCTCGCCGTCCAGCCAGGCGCCGTAGGGATGCCAGCCGAGCCGGTTCACGGTCGAGGCGGCCATCTCGGCGTAGTGCTCGACCGGTGTGCCGAAGGCCCGCATCATCACCGTGCCCCATTCCAGGGCCTCTTCGGCGACCAGCGGGGTGACCCGGATGCCGTCGGACGGCCGGTCCAGGGCGTCGGCGCGGGCGACGGCCTCGTCGGTCGGGCAGACGAGCTTGACCCAGGACGGGTCGCGGACGATGCCCTCCCGCGCGCAGATCTCCGGCCAGTCCCCGGGCAGGAAGGCGGGCGCGATCTGCAGGACGGCCTGCGGGGTGCGCTCGGCGCGGTAGAAGTCGCAGACCTCTTCGACCAGTTGGGCGGTGACGGGGGCGGTGACTCCGAAGCCGAGGGCCTTGCTCCAGAAGTGGGTGCTGTCGTGACGCATCGACAGCGCCACCCCGCCGCCGATCCGGGTGGCGCTCATGCCGAGCGCGGTGCGGACGGGTTCGGGGGTCTCCGTCTGGAATCTGTAGAGGGCTTCCGCCTCGGACTGCTCGGCGACGGACGGCTGGACGACGGTCGTCAAGGTTCTGCTTCTCTCTCGGGTGGTCTCGGGAAGGGCGCACGGGCAGCCCGCCTGGGGGGAACAGGCGGGCTGCCGGGGGGAGTTGGCAGGTGGTCGGCGGGTGTCGGAGGGAACTCCGTGCCGGCGGCGGCCCCGGGCGGCCGGCCGGGGAACGCGGTCAGGTCCGGTCGGCCGCGGCCTGCTTGATCAGTTCCGCGACCGCCGCCGGCTGGGAGACGTAGACGGCGTGGCTGCCGGCGGCCTCGGCCACGGTGGCACCGGCGCGCTCGGCCATCTGGTGCTGGACCGGCGGCGGGATCATGTGGTCGTCGGTCGCCACGAGGTACCAGCTGGGCCTGGTCCGCCACGCGGGCTCGGTGATCGTGCCGCCGAGCGCGTCCAGACCCCAGGGCACCTGCGCGTCGGCCAGGAACGCGGCGTCCTCGGCCGGCAGGTCGCCCGCGAACGACGCGGCGAACTTGTCCCGGTCCAGGAAGAGGAACCCGTCGACGGGCGGCAGGATCGGCGGCACGGGCGCGCCGGGCGCCGGGTCGGCGACCAGGGTGCCGACCGACTCGTCCTTGTCGGGCGCGAAGGCCGCGATGTAGGCGAGCGCGGCGACCCGGTCGTGGCGGCCGGCCTCGGTGATCACGGCGCCGCCGTAGGAGTGTCCGACGAGCACCGCCGGACCGTCCAGGGCGTCGAGGGCGCGGTGGGTGGCGGCGACGTCGCCTTCGAGGGACAGCGTCGGGTTCTGTACGACGCTGACGCGGAATCCGTCCTGGGTGAGCAGGCGGTGCACGGACTGCCATCCGGAACCGTCGACGAATCCGCCATGCACGAGAACGATGTTCTTGACGGCACTCATGCCGTTGCTCCTTGTTTGTCGGAAACCCTCCGGACAGCTCCACGCTAGGCCGGGCCATCCGCCGGGGCTTCGACCAAATGACCTAGTTGCGGGCAGGGGCCTGGACGAACGCCGTCACCGCCTTCGCGAAGGCCTCCGGTTCCTCCAGGTGCCCGAAGTGCCCGCTGTTCTCCAGGACCACCAGCTCGGAACCCGGGATCAGCCCGTGCAGTTCCTCGGCCCAGCGCACCCCGCAGATGAAGTCGTGGCGGCCCACGAGGACGAGGGTCGGCACGATGAGCGCGCCCAGGGTGGCGCGGTCGTCGACGACGTCCGGAGCGAGGTCCTCGTCCAGCCCGGAGATGTGGGTGGCCGACACGGCCTCCCGGACGGGGGCGAACTCCCCCTCCCGGCCCCAGAAGTCGGCGAAGTAGGCGGGGAACAGTCCGCGGGCGACGGCGGTGGTCCCCGCGTCGTCGGAGATGGTGGGGATGTTCTGGAACGCCTCCACGACCTCGGGGAGCCCGGGGTTGTCGGCGTGCCGGGCGGCGAACTCCTGCACCAGGCGCATGGCCTCGGCGCCGTGCTCGGGACCGGTCACCGGCGCGCTCTCGTAGAGGATCACGCCGGCGAGGCGGTCGGGGTGGTGCAGCGCGTGGTACTGGGCGACGAAACCGCCGTGCGAGTGGCCGAGCAGATGCACCTCGGGGACGCCGAGGTGGTCGATCAGTGCCGTGAGGAAGCGGCTGTAGCGGGCCCGGGTGTAGCCGTGCGGGTGGGTGGGCAGCCGGCCGGAGGCGCCGGTGCCGACGGGCTCCGGGTAGACGACCGTGAGGTGCTCCTCCAGCGCGGGCATCCGCAGGTACTCCCAGAAGATGCCGGGTCCGCCGGAGTGCGCGACGCACACGGGACCGGTCCCGTGGACGTGGTAGCGCTGGGTGACTCCGTCGATCTCGACGGTGTGGGTTCCGGGGGCGAGCGGGTCGGTCGAGGGGGTGGTGCTCATGGAATCTCCTTGTCCGGCACGTGGCGATGACACGGACAGGACGCGGGAGAGAGGGCGAAGTTCGAAACAGATCGCGTGATGCCCGTCACACCATGAGGGAGTGCGGGACCGGCACCGGCCGGGGGTGGACCAGACGCAGCCGGTGCACCCGTCCGGCGCCGTCCAGGCTCATCAGCCAGGCCACGGCGGGCGGGCAGTGCTCGGGGTCGTCGTCGGGGTTGCTGATGTCCATCTCCCAGACGACGAGCGACCGGCCGGCCACGGCGTGCGCGAGGTGCTGGCGTACACCGGCCTCCAGGTCGCACTCCATCCCGCGCACCAACAGGCTTCTGCCGCCCACCGGTTCGTTCCCGCGGACCAGCGCGGCCTCCGGCGACCAGCGCTCGGTGACCAGTTTGCCGAAGTGTCCGCTCTCGGCGGCCTCCAGGGTCTCCCGTGCTTCAACGCGGCTGGCGCGGGTGCGGCGGCCGGCGTCGCCG
>NZ_JAWOAI010000827.1:0-2956 GCF_033194735.1 Streptomyces sp. W16 | reverse complement strand
GCCTCAGCAGGCTGCGGGGCGTCGGCCTCGGGCATGGAGGCCGGGGCGTCGGCGCCGCTCGGCTCGTCCGTGGGGTCGGTGGTGAGGTCGGTGGCCGGGGCTGTGTCGGGGTCCGCGACGGACGCGGAGGAGGCGTCTGCGCTCTCGACTTCAGCGTCAGTTTCAGCCTCAGCCTCAGCGGAGTTCGCGGGGTCCGCGCTCTCCGATTCGGCGACCGTGCCGTCCTCGTCCTGGGTGTTCACCTCGGCGGCGTCGGTGCCCTCGGTGTCACCGTTCGCCGGGACCTCCGCCAGTTCACCGTCGGCCGGAAGCACCGCACCGGGCACCTCAGCCTCGGAACCCTCCGAACCTTCGAACTCCCCCTCGCCGGAGCCCGATTCCGCACCACTGGCATCCCCCACAGAACCCTCGGCCGGGGCCGGAGTCACCGGAGCCTCCGCGGCGGTCGGTCCCGGCGTGGGGCCCGTCACCCCGCCCCGTTCCGTGATCTCCCGCTTCAGCGCGGCGGCCGAGATCCGCATGGTCGCGCCGCTCACGAGGTCGCCGTGCTCGGCGTCCTCGTCCTCCTCGTCGGGAACCAGGGCCGCGGCTGTCCAGGCGGACGGGAGCCCGGAGTTGCTCGCCGGCGGCGGTGTCGCGAACGGGAGGCCGACCGGCGGCGACGGGGGCGGCGTCGCCGTACCGTTCGCCGGAGTCGGTGCCGCAGGCGGCGTGGGTGTCGGCGCGGACTGCGTGGACGCGCCCGACGAGTTCTGCGTGTACCAGGCCGGCGGGGCGTAGTCGATCGTGAACTCGCCCGTCATCTCGATGGCGGACTCGTCATCGGGCTGGTCATCGCCGGGCGTGGCCCAGCCCCCGCGGATCCCGTCCCGATCGCTGCTCACAATTCCTCCTGGTGTGGTCGAGCACCCTCATGCCGTGCTGGGGCGACCGCTCTGACATCCGATGCGCCGGGTCGTCCCCCTGAGCCCCTGGCCCTGGGCGACGCACCATCCGCGCGCGGATACTCGTGACGTGCCCTGTCCCAGCCTAATCACCAAAACCGTGGACTCGGCAGGCCCGCCCACCCCTTCGTGCACACCCACACGACCGAGACCGGCGATAGCGGACTAAATCCCCCTGGAAATCGACCAAACCCGACAGCTCGGGCACTTCAATCCGCCCGTTCCGTCCCGCAGTCGTACGTCAGCCGTCCCCCGGCCGGCCGTCAGTCCATGCGGCGGGCCACGCCCAGCAGCCCCACCTCGGCGTCCGTCGGCTGTGTCATCACGTACTGCCGGTCCCGCTCCGTGCACCACAGGGTGACGCCTTCGGGCAGCGTCGGCAGTGACTCCAGGTCGGGGCGCGGCAGTCCGATCACGCGCCCGATCTCGGCCGCCTCGTCCGGCGAAACCCGCTGCACACCCACCAGCCGCGCCTGCCGCATCAACCGGGGTGCGACCGGGCTGAGATACGGCAGGAGGGTGAGCACGGACTGCCAGGGTGCCGATGTCACCCGCCCGCGCGGGGGCCGCATTCCGCAGTCCCGCACCACCAGCACGGGTGTACCGGCGGAGGCGCCCTGCGGGGGGACGCGGCCGACGTCGTAGACCGCGAGGCCGTTCTGTCCGCCGCCCATCGCGTGCACCATCTGCATCCAGGCCTGCGGCCGTCCCGTCTCGACGGCGACGCGCGCGCCCGTGGCCGCCGCCCGCAGCGCCAGCACCTGGGCCGTCCACAGTCCGCTGATGAGCAGGATGTCGTACGGCGTCGGGCGGTTGACCCCGAGCACGGCCGGGCGGCCCTCGGGATCGATGCCCACCACCACGCCGTCGTCCCCGATGGGCAGCGACAGCGCCTCCACCTGGTCGACGGGCAGTGAGTGGCGCGGATGGCGGGGACCGAGCAGTCCGAATCCGGTGCGCAGCCGCGAGGCGATACCGGTGGCCCCGGGCTCTGTGGTCGTCATGGTCATCAGCGGGCACCTCCGAGGGGCAACGTGGCGAGGACACCGGGGAGTTGTTCGCGGTCGAGGCGGGCCAGGCCGGTGCGCGCCTGCCGGGCCGCCTGCTCCAACTCGCGCCGGGCGTCGGTCAGTTCCTGGTTGCTGCGGCCGGTGATCCGCAGGTGTCCGGTGAGTGCCACGTCCTGCTGCTCCCCGCGGGCCAGGGTCAGGCTGAAGGTCGTCGCCAGTGCGGGCACCGCCGTCAGTTGGGCCACGAGCTGTGCCAACGAGGTGCCGGACTCGCCCAGTTGGGGCCAGCGGCGCACCCAGTAGGTGGTGTGCCGGCGGTTGTCGCAGCGCCAACTGCGGCTGGACTCCTCGGTCCGCCGCTGCGGTGCCTCGCTCCGCCCGGCCTGCGCGGTCACCATCGGGTTGGCGCACGCGGAGGTGGCGACGGCCGCCGTCAGCTCCTCCTCCGTGAGCACGTGGGCCCGCAGACCGGCACCGGACAACCGGCTCGACAGATGCTCCGCCGACCGCACCAGACACTTCTGCGCCCCGACCAGTCCGCCCCCGCGCGCGGCCACCGCCTCGGGGCACAGCTCGGGGTCGAGCTTCAGCGCGATCCAGGTGATACGGACGGCGGGGGAGCCGGTCTGGGCCTGCAGCGGCGCGTAGTTGCTCACCACGACCGACTGCTGCGGCAGATGCAGCGCGGGCGCCGGCTGCGTGTGCACCACGATCTGTGCCGATTCGAGGCGGATTCCATCGACTTCGAGGGCGTCCCGGACCAGCCCCACGGGCAGCGGTCTGCGTCCGCGCTCGGCACGCAACGCGCCCGCGTCGGACTCCACTTGGAGCACTGCGGTGAGAAAGTCGCCGTCGCCGATCATCCCGACCGGCCGCTGGTCGCGGTCGTCACCGCGGTGGTAGCTGTACGTCCGCAGGCTCGGGTCGCACTCGACGGCGGGCGCGAGACCGGCGTCCGTCCCCGGCGGCACCGGGGTGTTCGCGGCCCGCCGCACCCGGGAC
>NZ_JAWOAI010000826.1:0-2962 GCF_033194735.1 Streptomyces sp. W16 | reverse complement strand
TACGGCGGTGTGCCCGTCGGGGCGTCGCTGGGGGGCGTGCCGCCTCCGCCGCTGCCCGCGCCCGTGCTCTCGGCGTCCGGGTCGACGCCGAGCGTCAGGGAGCCCTTGTAGCCCTTGGACGGGTCCTTCTTGTGGACGGCCTTGAGGGTGAGCAGACCGCTGGCGGCGCCTCCGCCGTCGTAGACCATGTCGTCGGCGAGGACGGTGTACGAGCCCGTGTGCTTGGCGTACGGGTCGAGGGTGAAGATCTCCTCGGCGATGTCGTCGGCGAAGAACAGCTGGCCGGTGTAGTTGACCTTGCCGCCCTCGTAGGTGCCGTCCTCCTTCTCGCCGCCGGTGTGCACCTTGACGTGGATGTGGCAGGTGCGCGGGGTGTACCAGCCGGGGAAGATCGTCTCGAACTTGACGACCCCGTTGGCGTTGGCGACCTGGTAACCACGCAGGTAGGTCTGGTCGTTGGCGGAGTCGCCCTCCTCGCTCTCGGCGGGGGCCGAGCCGCCGGGGTTGGCGGTGGTGTAGCCGGAGTAGTAGCCCCAGGCGTCGCAGTGCCAGATCTCCACGGCCGCGCCGGAGACCGGGGTGCAGCCGTCGGTGGCGTCGACGACGGTCAGGCGCAGGGTGAGCGGGACGCCCGCCTTGCCCTCGGTGATGTCCTTGCGCACCAAGGCACCGTCGAGGTAGTAGGGGCCCTCCGTGACGCTCGTCATCAGCGTCATGCACTCGCCGCTGGTCGAACTCGCCGAAGCCGAGGCCGTCGTGTCCGCGGTGTCGGCGAACGCCGACTGGAACCCGGCCGCCACCAGCCCGCCGGCCGCGACCGTCCCGCCGGTCACCGCGAGAGCGCGGCGCCGACTGATCGTTTTTTCTCTGTGGTTTCCCGTCATGATCACGAAGCTAGGGACGGGTGCCGTCAAGAGTGTGAGCGTGCGCTGTGCGCAAGGTAAGAATGCTCAGAAAGCTGAAGTCGGGTCGTCGTCGTGCAGGATCCGCTGGAACAGCCGGTAGTCACGCCACTGCCCGCCGATGTGCAGATAGCGCGGCGCCATGCCGATCGGCTCGAACCCGCTCTTCTCCAGGACGCGTTGGGAGGCCAGGTTGTCGAGCCGCGTGCTCGCCTCCAGCCGGTGCAGCCCGACCGTCTCGCGCGCGATCCGGCACACCCGCTCGACACCGGCGGTGGCCAGCCCGCGCCCCTGCCGGTCGGCGGCGATCCAGTAGCCGAGCGAGGCGCTGCGGAACGGGCCGAGCACGACCCCGGACAGCGTGAAGGCCCCGACGATCCGCCCGCCGGAGCCGATGAGCAGGGGCACGACCCGGCCCGCCGCGTACTCCCGCGCCTGCGTCTCCAGGCGCTCGCGCTGCCCTACGGCAGTGAAGAAGGAGTCCGGGCGGTACGGGTCGTAGGGCCCGCGGTTCTCCGCATGGGCGACGGCGAGGGCCGGGGCGTCGGCCGGCTCGGCGAGCCGCAGCGTCATGCCGTCGGCCAGTTGTTCGGGGCGGATGTCCATCCGCAGATTCTGACGCCGCGGCGCCGACACCGAGGAACCGGCTTCGGACGCGCCCTCACACCGCCATCAACGGCGCGTCCTTCCGCCACTTCAGGATCTTGTCGAAACTCACCACCGCGCCGCCCACACCCGGCTTGTTGCCGATGTGGACGTGGTCGGCGAGCTCCTGGATGAGACACAGGCCCCGGCCGTTCTCCGCCTCGCTCGGGGCCGGGCGGACGGCCTGGGTTCGCGCGAAGCCGGGGCCCGAGTCGGCGACCTCGATACGGCACTTCTCGCCGTCGAGGTACGCGGTGACGCGGTACGCCTCCGAGGACGCGCCGGGCTCGGTGTCGCCGCCGTGCTCCACGGCGTTGGCGCACGCCTCGCTGAGGGCGACCGAGAGGTCGTAGGAGATGTCCGGGTCGACGCCCGCGGTCTCCATCGTGCCGAGGAGAAGCCGGCGGGCGAGCGGAACGCTCGCGGCCTCGCGCCTCAGATGGAGTGACCACCAGATGCTCATGCTCCAGCCTCCCGGCCGCGGCTCGACATACCGATACCTATTGCCGCCAGTGCCCCTGTGTAAGCACGGAGTTGACGTGATGCCGCCCATATGGGGGATGTGTCCGAAACGTAATTGGTGTATCCGGAGGTAGCTCACGTCGGAGAGTGACCTTTGTGATCTATGACACATTATCGTCCCGGTGTTGCGGACCTGCCGTATGGCGCCGACAAGGCCGGTGCGATGATGAGCCCGCCATGACTGCCCCCCACCCACGTACGGCGCGTTCCGGAGGTGAACTCCGGGTCCTGCGGGCCGCGGTGTTCGCCGCGGTCTGTGTCGTGCTGGCCGCGGCCGGTCATGCCATCGCCTCGTGCGCCACCGTGCCCCTGTGGACACTGGGCGCGGGCTTCCTCGCCACGGTCCTGGTCGTCGCGCCGCTCGCCGGGCGCGAGCGCTCGCTGCCGGGCATCGCGGCACTGCTCGCGGTCGGACAGACCGTGCTGCACACGCTCTTCGGGCTCGGCCAGACAGCCGGTACGTCGACCACCGGCACCTTGTCCGCGTCCGACGCCACGCTCGTCGCACGCGCCGCGCATCTGCTGTGCGGGACCACCGCGGCGGCGATCAGCCCGGCGCAGGCCCACCAGCTCCTCACCGACGCACGGCTGCTGCCGGCTTCGGGCTCGATGGGTTCGATGAGCGGCATGGGGTCGATGCACGACCCGGCGGACGCCATGTCCACCACCGCCGGCTCCTCGATGTCGCTGTTCCCGTCCCTGTCCATGCTGCTCGGTCACCTCCTCGCGGCACTCGCCGCGGGCTGGCTGCTGCGGCACGGGGACCTGGCGCTGCGGCGCCTGGTGGAACTGTCGGCGCACGGAGTCGCGGAAGGGGCGCTCGTACGGTCCCTGCGCGGGGCCCTCGTCCTGGTGCGCGCCCTGCGAGCCGGACTGCCGGGGGCGCCCGGGAC
>NZ_JAWOAI010000825.1:0-2982 GCF_033194735.1 Streptomyces sp. W16 | reverse complement strand
GGTGCTGCGGACGGCGACCGCGCTGCCGCGCGCGGTGTGGTCGGGCGACGCGGAGGCGAGCCAGCGGGCCGCGGACACCGGGAACGGCTGCTGGTCGGTGCGCTGTCCACCGAGCCGGAGGTCGAGCCGGCGCGGTTCGGCGCCGTCCAGGTCGTCGAGGAGCCAGAGTTCACCGGCGGAGGAGTAGATGATCCGGGTGCCGTCTCCGGCTGCGTGCCGGGCGTAGAAGCCGTCGAGGGGGGTGTGGCGGCGGAGGTCGGTGCCGTCGGCGAGGGAGGAGTAGAGGGCGCCGGTGCCCTCGTGGTCGGAGAGGAACGCGATCCGCTCCCCCGCCCACACCGGGTACTCGATGTTGCCGTCCAACTCCTCGTGCAGGCGGGTGAATTCGCCGTCGCCCTCGCGGTCGATCCACAGCTTGCCGGCGGTGCCGCCCCGGTAGCGCTTCCACCAGGCGGCCTCGCGGCCCATGGGGGCGGAGAGCAGCACGGTGGCCGCGGGGCCGATGGCGACATCGCCGACGGGCCCGTACGGCAGGGTGGTTGCCGGTCCGCCGTCCAGCGGGATGGCGCGGGCCCAGCTGCGGCGGAGGTTCGCCTGGCCGTGGGTGCTGATCGCGAGGACCTGGCCGTCCGCGGTCCAGCCGCGCACCTGGGTGCGTGAACTCCCCCAGTGGGTGAGGCGTTTGGCGGGTCCGCCGTCGACCGGGGCGATGTGCACCTCGGGGGCGCCGTCCCGGGTGGAGGTCCAGGCGACGGTGGTGCCGTCGGGCGAGATGCGCGGGTGGGTCACCGGCACGTTCTCGGCGCTGACCCGCCAGGCCCGGCCGCCGTCGAGGGGGGCCAGCCACACGTCGTCCTCGGCGGTGAAGGCGATCAACTCGCCGTGCAGGTGCGGGAAGCGGAGATAGGCCTGGGGACCGGCCTGGGCTGCGGACGCTGAGGGCTGAGTCACCTGATCAGCGTATGCAGCGGCGGCCTGCACCGACAGCGGTTTGGATCACTTGCCCGCTATGGGCGGACGGTCACTTGCCCTCGACGGGCCAGCAGGTCGGGTCGCCCTTGCACCAGATGGTCTTGGTGACCGTGACGGTGACGGTCGGACCCGGGCCGTAGGTGAGACTCGGGTTCGGGTTGCTCACGGACGACGGTGTCGCCGCGTTGCAGTCGCCGAGCCCGGTCACGTGGAACACCTGCTTGCCGCCCACCTTGGCGACCAGGTCGCCGCGCACACAGGCGCCGTCGACGGCCCGGGTGACCTTGCCGGTGACGGTGATGTCCCGGTTGTCGTTCGTCTGCCCCTGGCAGTCCACGGAGACGACGGTGGACTCGGTCGGCGAGGGTGTCTTCCCGGGCGTGTACGCCTTGTTGCCGCTGCCGTAGTTGCCCGTGCAGGTCAGATAGCGCACGCTGACATGGTCCCGCTTGAGCTCCGCGGTCGCCGTCTTGTCGGTGGTGTACGCGACGGTCGCCGCGCTGAGATCACCGGGCTGGCACGCGACGACCCCGCCCACGGACACCATCGCGAGCCCCGCCACAGCGGCCACCCGCCGTCCGCGCGGCCGACGCCAGATCTGCCTCAACGCCCCCATGGACGGCAGCCTGCCACCGTCGGGGCGCACGGGGAAGAGCGCATACGGCCACCCGTGCGCCCGGGGCGCAGTCACCCGGCGCACGAACGGTCAGCCCCGCAGCAGCAGCCACTCCTGAAGCTCCACCACATTGCCCTCGGGGTCCTTGAGATGCGCGACCCGCATCCGGTCCGTCATCGGCGCCGGACCGTGCAGCAGCACGGCACCCCGGTCGGCGATCTGCTCGCAGTACGCGTCCAGGTCGTCGACGCGCAACACCACCAGCGAGCGGTGCCCGGTCACCAACTCCCCCAGCTCACCGAGGACTTGGGCCATCATCGCCCGGTCCTGCAGCGCGATCCCGGCCGACCCGACGGCAGGGCTGAACTTCTCGTACGGTCCCTTGGCCGCCCCCGACTGCGGCTTCAGGCCGAGGACTTCGGCGTAGAAGCGGTAGCAGGCGGCGAAGTCGGTGACGAGCAGCCTCACTTGGGCGAGTTCCACGGCGGTCTCCCTGGTTCAGGACCAGCGTCCGGTACGGCCCATGAGCAGGGCCGTGGCCGCTGTTCCGGCGGTCGATGTGCGCAGCACACTGCGCCCGAGCCGGTAGGCCTTCGCCCCGGCCTCCTCGAAGAGGGCCAACTCCTCGGGCGAGACGCCTCCTTCGGGGCCCACGACCAGCACGATCTCACCCTCGGCGGGGAGTTCGGCGGTGGCCAGGGGTTCGCCGGCGTAGCCGCGGTCCTCGTGGAGTACGGCGGCGAAGTCGGCTTTGGCGAGAAGTGCCGCAACCTGTTTGCTCGTTGCCGCGTCCGCGACCTCCGGGAAGCGCAGCCGGCGGGACTGCTTGCCGGCCTCCCGGGCGGTGGCCCGCCACTTCGCGAGGGCCTTGAGACCCCGGTCGCCCTTCCACTGCGTGATGCAACGGGAGGCCGCCCAGGGGACGATCGCGTCGACACCGGTCTCGGTCATCGTCTCCACGGCCAACTCGCCGCGGTCGCCCTTGGGGAGGGCCTGGACGACGGTGATACGGGGCTGATCCTGGGGCTCCTCGTAGACGGTCGAGCCCATGACGATCAGGCGGTCCTTGCCCTCCACGGTCTTGACGACACCGTCCAGATACCGGCCGCGCCCGTCGGTGAGCACGATGTCCTCACCTGGCCGCAGGCGCTTCACCGAGACCGCGTGCCGGCCCTCGGGACCGTCGAGGACGACCTCACCGCCACTGAAATCCGGGATCACCAGGGGGTCGAGGATGAACACCGCCGCGGTCATCGGAGCTCACCCCCGGCCGACAACGCTGTCCGGGCGGAGGCCAGTTCGGCGACCAGGACCTCGACCAGCCGGCCGGCCGGCAGCTCGCGTGCCATGCGGTGGCCCTGTCCGGCCCACAGCGCCATGCCCTGCGCGTCGCC
>NZ_JAWOAI010000824.1:0-2988 GCF_033194735.1 Streptomyces sp. W16 | reverse complement strand
CCAGGGCGTCGCTCGCGGTCGCGGGTACGGCGGAGGCCGAAGCCGAAGCCGACGGCGGGACAGTGGCCGTAGCGGATGGTGTGGCCGAAGGCGTGGAACCGCTGCCCCCGAAGGCCGTCGCGTGCCGGACGACCTCCGCGCGGAGCGGGGTCAGGCGGTCCGTCAGGGTCGGGTGGGCGGCGAGTACCGCGTCGTAGTGCTGGAGCAGGGTCTCGCTGTCGCCGGCCGCACGCGCGCGTGCGCGCTCGGCGGCCGAGGGGCTGCCCGCGGTGTTCTCGGAGTCGTCGGCGTCGGTGGAGCAGCCCACCAGGAGCGCGGCTCCGGCGGCCGAGGCGAGCAGGCTCCTTCTGCGCGGTCCCGGGAGGGTGCGCGGAGGTGGGGGGAACGGCACGGCGGATCGTCCTCGGGGGGCTCGTACGAACGAAAACACGGGAAGGGCTGCGCGCCCGTGATCACGGTACCCGCGCATGCCTCGCACTTTCGTCACCGGCTCGTGTACCCACCCCAGGGGCGCGAGGAACTGCGCGAGAAGGCCCCACCGACCTGCACTCGCCCGACTACCGCAACCACCCGAGCTCAAAGGCGCCCGGCCCCACCGCCGGAGGCACACGTGGGCGGCAACACGCTCCGGGACCGGATACCCTTTGAGCAGACACGCGCCCTACCCACAACAGCACACGCGGCCGAGGAGTCACCCGGATGAGCACGACCCAGAGCGAGAGGCTGCGAGTACTGCTGGAACCGCTCGTCAGCTCCCAGGGACTCGATCTCGAAGAGGTCGAAGTGGACTCGGTCGGACGCAAGCGGGTGCTGCGCGTGGTCGTCGATTCCGACACGGGTGCCGATCTGGACCAGATCGCGGATGTGAGCCGCGCGCTCTCCGCGAAGCTCGACGAGACCGACGCGATGGGCGCGGGCGAGTACACCCTCGAAGTCGGGACTCCTGGTGCCGAGCGCGAGCTCACCGAGCACCGTCACTACGTGCGTGCCACCGACCGGCTGGTGAAGTTCCAGCTGGCCGAGAGCGGTGAGCTGGTCGCCCGGATCCTCGACGTGGACGACGACGGCATCGACGTGGAAGTGCCGGGCGTGAAGGGGCGGAAGCCCACCGCCAAGCGGCTCGCCTTCGCGGAGGTCGTGAAGGCCCGCGTGCAGGTCGAGTTCAACCGTAAGAACAAGAACGACGACAACGAAGAGAACGCAGAGGAGGCGTAGCCGTGGACATCGACATGAGTGCCCTGCGGGGCCTGGTACGGGAGAAGGAGATCTCCTTCGACCTGCTGGTCGGAGCGATCGAGTCGGCCCTCCTCATCGCCTACCACCGCACCGAGGGAAGCCGCCGCCACGCGCGCGTGGTGCTCGACCGTGAGAACGGCCATGTGACGGTCTGGGCGAAAGAGGACCCCGAGGACCTGGAGGAGGGGGAGGAGCCGCGCGAGTTCGACGACACCCCGTCCGACTTCGGCCGGATCGCCGCCACCACCGCCAAGCAGGTCATCCTGCAGCGGCTGCGGGACGCCGAGGACGAGGTGACGTTCGGCGAGTTCGCCGGCCGTGAGGGCGACATCGTCGCCGGTGTGGTCCAGCAGGGCCGCGACCCGAAGAACGTGCTCGTCGACATCGGCAAGCTGGAGGCCATCCTTCCGGTGCAGGAGCAGGTGCCGGGTGAGGAGTACCCGCACGGGCTGCGCCTTCGGTCGTACGTCGTCCGGGTGGCGAAGGGCATGCGCGGTCCGTCCGTCACCCTGTCCCGTACGCACCCCAACCTGGTGAAGCAGCTGTTCGCCATGGAGGTGCCGGAGATCGCCGACGGGTCCGTGGAGATCGCCGCCATCGCGCGGGAGGCCGGTCACCGTACGAAGATCGCCGTCCGCTCCACCCGCAGCGGTCTGAACGCCAAGGGTGCCTGCATCGGCCCCATGGGCGGCCGGGTGCGCGCGGTGATGAGCGAGCTGAACGGTGAGAAGATCGACATCGTCGACTGGTCGGACGACCCGGCCGAGATGGTGGCGCACGCACTCTCCCCGGCACGGGTCTCCAAGGTCGAGGTGGTGGACCTCGCGGCCCGCTCCGCGCGCGTGACGGTGCCGGACTACCAGCTGTCGCTGGCGATCGGCAAGGAAGGGCAGAATGCCCGGCTTGCGGCCCGCCTCACCGGCTGGCGGATCGACATCCGTCCGGACACCGAACAGCCGTCCGACCAGCCAGGGGAATAGTTCTCGGCCGCCAGTGGCTTAGATCACGACAACAGCCGTTCGATTCTTGCTCCGGAGGGGTGAGGTCGGTGCGGGGAGGTAGACTTAGCAGTGTCTGGCCGGACGCGAGCCCGCGCATGCCCTGAACGCACCTGTGTGGGGTGCCGGGAGCGAGCGGCCAAGAAGGAACTGCTGCGGATCGTGGCGGTCGAGGGCGAATGCGTCCCCGATCATCGCGGTACGCTGCCCGGCCGGGGTGCATATCTGCATCCCGCCCTGGTCTGTCTCGACCTGGCGGTACGTCGCCGGGCTTTCCCACGGGCGCTGCGTGCCCAGGGAACGCTCGACACAAAGGCGTTGCGTCTCTCCGTCGAGCAGGCAACACCGTAAGAGCGAGTCGTACGGAACCTCCGTGCGGCCCGGTATTCCGCGAGTTGGAAGTAGGTCGAGATTGCGATGAGCACTCGATGAGCACGCGATGAGTACGCCCATGAAGTAGCGACGGTCCGGACGCACCCGGACCTAAAAGGAGCGAAGTGGCTAAGGTCCGGGTATACGAACTCGCCAAGGAGTTCGGGGTGGAGAGCAAGGTCGTCATGGCCAAGCTCCAAGAACTCGGTGAATTTGTCCGTTCGGCGTCCTCGACGATCGAGGCGCCCGTTGTACGCAAGCTGACAGACGCCCTCCAGCAGGGCAGCGGAGGCGGCAAGCCCGCCCCCGCACGCAAGGCTGCCCCGGCACGGCCGGCAGCCCCCTCTCCGGCGCAGGGTGCCCGTCCGGGTCCTGCCGCCCC
>NZ_JAWOAI010000823.1:0-2992 GCF_033194735.1 Streptomyces sp. W16 | reverse complement strand
CGCAGGGCCTCGCCGATGGCGGTGTCCGTGCCGAAGCGCTCGGCCCGGCGGCGGGCGTCGGAGGCGAGCTGGGCGGCGCGGGTCGGGTCCTCGACGGCGAGGGCCCGGGCGAGGTCGATGGCCCACGGGACCAGTACCGGGTTGTGGTGGCTGCGGACGGCCGCCGCCTTCGCCGCCTCCTCCAGTTCGTTGATGCCGTCCTTGGTCCGGCCGGTGGCGATCAGCAGCCGGCCGCGCACACAGCGGGGGTCGGGCAGCACGATGGTGGACGGGTACGGCGGTGCGAAATCGTACTGTTCGGAGATCGCCCAGGCCTCCTCGACATGGCCGCGGGCGAGCAGCGTGTCGACCAGGTTGCAGGTCGCCGACCAGTACAGGGGCAGTCCGCGGCCGACCCGCTCGGCCAGCCGCAGTGACTCCCGCAGCGAGATCTCCGCCTCACGGAGCCGGCCGCGCCTGCGCAGGCCGAGGCCGAGATAGGCGTGCGCCAGGGAGAGGTGGCCGCCGCTCCAGCCCGCCGTCTCGTAGGCGCGCAGCGCTTCGTTGTACAGGCTCTCCGCGCGGTCCAGGCGGTCCGTGTAGGCGTAGGCGCTGGCCAGCATCATGAGGATCTCGACGCCCCACTCGGTGTCGGTCCAGCCCAGTCCGGGGGCGAGCCGTCCGTTGACGAGGGCGCGGTCGCACACCTCGACGACCTCCTCCGCGTTCTCGCCGTGGGTCATGGCGTCGAAGCCGCGCAGGATGAGCAGGGCCCGCTCGGAGTTGTCCCGGCCGGTACAGGTGGCGGCCAGTTCGGCGAGCCGCTCGGAACGTCCCGGGGAGGTGCCCTCGCCCGCGTGGAGGCCCTCCCACATGTACTGCACGGCCTGCAGCCGCATCCGGGCGGTGCCCGGTTCGTGCCGGGCGGTCTCCGCCTCCACGGTGCGGACGGCCTCGTCGAGTTGGTCGTTGTGGAGCAGGGCCTGGGACAGCCGGAAAACGGCGTCCACGCGTGCGTGGCCGTCGAGGCCCGGCATGGCGAGAGCGGTCTGGATGTGGCCGATGGTGGTGGCGGGCGCGGTGAGCAGGGTGGCGCAGCCCAGTTCGTAGAGCACGCTCGCGTGGGTCTCGGCGAGCGGCGGCTCCACCAGCGCGCGCTCCAGACAGCGGCGGGCGGCGTCGGGGGCGCCGATGGAGAGGTGTTCCCTGGCGGCCTCGCGCAGCTGCTCGACGAGTTCCTGGTCCTCCTCCGGGTGCACCTGGAGGAGGTGCCGTGACGCGGCGGCGGCGCCGCGCCCCGAGTCGGTGACGACCTGGGCGGCGATGCCGTGCATGGCCGTACGCCAGCCGCCCGGGATGGAGTCGTAGACGGCGCTGGCGATCAGCGGGTGGACGAACTCCAGCTCGCCGACGTCGGCCTGGGACGCGGCGGGGTCGGGGGCCGTGAGGATACGGGCGTTGCACAGCAGCTTGGCGCAGCGGGCCGCCTCGTCGCCGCTGATGGTGGCGAGCCGGGCGACCAGCTTCTCGGAGATGCCGGTGCCGAGGATGGCGGCGGCCCAGGCGAACCGGGTGGCCTCGGTGCCCAGTCCGTCCAGGCGGGCGACGAGTCCGCCGCCGCGCGAGGAGCGGTTCAGGGCGCGCAGTTCGGCGGCCGAGGGCTCGACCGGTTCGAGTTGGCTGTCCTGCACCTTGGCGAGGAGTTCGACGGTCTCGTACGGGTTGCCGCCGGTGACCGCCCACACCTCGCGGCAGAACGGGTCGTCGGCATGCGGGCCGACGGTGGCGCGGGTGAGGCCGGCGGTCGCCCTCGGGGTCAGAGCGTTCAGGTGGGTGATGGCGTGGCCGGTGAGGGCGGCGATCGCGTCCAGATACCGGCCGCGTTCACCGGTGACCTCGTCCGGCCTGCGGGCGACCACGACGAGGACGGACAGGTCGTCGAGGCGCTCGGCGAACGCGGCGAGCCAGCGCAGGGTCTCCTGGTCGGCCCAGTGGGCGTCGTCGATCAGCAGGACGAGGGGCCACTCGCGTTTGGCGAGTCTGCGTACGGCGGCGACCAGGCCGTCGCACACGCCCTGCGGGTCGGCCTGTCGCTCGCCCGGTTCGGCGATGCCGAGGGCGGGTCCCGCGATGTCGTACCAGTCGCCGAGGTACTCGCGCGCCTCCTCGGGCATCAGCGAGAGCAGGGCGGGCTGCAGCAACTGCCGTACGACGTTGAAGGGGACGGACCTGAGGGTCTCGCCGCCGCGGGCCTGCCAGACCACGCAGTTGCGTTCCTCGGCGATGCGGCGGGTCTCCGCCAGGAGCGCGGTCTTGCCGAATCCCGCCTCGCCCCGGACTACCAGCAGGCTGCCCGAGGAGGACTGGTCCGCGCACAGGGCGTCGATCGCCTCCACGACTCCGGCGACCTCTTCGTCGCGCTCCCACAGGGAGGCCGAGGTGGCCTCCGGAGGCCGGTCCTCCGTCATCCCGATTCCTCCCCGAGTAGCCCGAACGACGTACCGGCCTTGAGCGTAGCCGTCCGGCTGCCGGAGCGGAGGCCGGTCCGGGCAGCCGTTGCCGTATCGGGTGACGGCGGGGTTCATGAGCGTGACGAACAGTCAGAAGGCGCTTAAATAAAGCCGTTTCCGATCAATCTCGTAACAGCAGGAGCAGGCGTGCCGTGTGTCCACCGGCGGCGCCGGGTCCAGGCAGGACGCGGCACGCGCGGCGGGTGACGGCCGGGCTCGCGATCACCGGCGGCGCCCGTGACGCCATTGCGGCCGGATCCTCTCATCCCGCTTTCACCGACGCCTCATACGGTAGGGACATGACGCAGGTGACTCCCCCCGGGTGGTACCCCGATCCCGGGCAGACGAATGACGGTCCCGCCGCCGAGCGCTGGTGGGACGGCAAGGCATGGACGGACCGGACCCGCCCGGCCGGGTCGGCCGCCGAATGGGGTCCCCCGACCGAACCGCCGTTCCCCGGGGCGTACCCGGCGTATCCCGCGCAACCCCCGGCCGCCTCGCGA
>NZ_JAWOAI010000822.1:0-3002 GCF_033194735.1 Streptomyces sp. W16 | reverse complement strand
CCCTGAACGCGCCGGTCTCGCTGACCACCATCGCCCTTGCGGTGGGCCTGGCCGTCACCGGCGGTCTGATCGCCGGCGCGATGGGCGGCTGGCGCGCCTCCCGGATGCGCCCGGCGGACGCCCTGCGCAGCGTCTCCTAGTCGCTGCCCCCCCCCCTGATCCGGGGCGCCGCCTCCACTCCCCCCGGGAGGCGCCGCCCCGCCCCTCTTCTTCTTCACAGACGTATCCGACGGAGATCTCATGTACAAGCTCACCGGCGTCACCAAGCGCTACACGCGGGGCAAGGAGACGGTCGAGGCGCTGCGCGGCGTCGACCTGACGATCGAGGACGGCGACCAGCTCGTCATCCAGGGCCCCACCGGCGGCGGCAAGTCGACGCTGCTGCAGATGATCGGCGGCCTGGACCGCCCCACCGAGGGCAGTGTCGAGCTGGACGACGTCAACCTCGCCACCATCAGCGAGGCCAAGCTGACCCGGCTGCGGGCCGAGAAGATCGGCATCATCTTCCAGTCCTTCAACCTCATCCCGACGCTCACCGCGCAGGAGAACGTCGAGACGGCCCTGGTCCCTCTCGGCGTCAAGCCGGCCGAGCGCCGCGAGCGGGCCGCCGAGGCGCTGAGCTCGGTCGGCCTCGGCGACCGCCTCAAGCACGCCCCCTCCGAGCTGTCCGGCGGCCAGCAGCAGCGCGTGGCGATCGCCCGCGCGCTGGTCAAGAAGCCGAAGGTGCTGCTCGCCGACGAGCCCACCGGCAACCTCGACGAGGGCACCCGCGACGACATCATGGGCCTGCTCGAAGGCCTCTGGCACGAGTACGGGCTGACCTTCATCATGGTCACCCACGACTCGTCGATCGCCCGCCGCGCCCCGCGCCTGGCCACCATCAAGGCCGGCCAGATCACCCTGACCGAACAGGGCAGGGGCAGCGGCCAGTTCGCACCCCAGCAGAGCAACACCGGTCAGCAGTACGCGCAGTACGGCAACCAGGGTTACTGAGCCCGCCGGTCCGCTTCTGCCGGGGCCGTTCACCTACCGAGCACTTGGTCCACCTCGGCCAACTGCCCGGCGGTGAGCGGCCCCTTCGCGATCGCGCCCGCGGTCAGGCGAAGGTGCCATGCGCGGCCATACGGCCGAGGGCCGGCGATCCCTACCGCGGCCCCTAGCGCCCGCACGACCGAACGGAAGCCCCGGGACCGGAGATCCCCAGGGAATGCGCAGGCATACGGCCGAGGGCCACTGCCCCGCCCCCGGTCCCGTGAAGCCGTTCACCTACCGAGCACCCGGTCCACCTCCGCCAACTGCCCCGCGGTGAGCGGCCCCTTCGCGATCGCGCCCGCGTTCTGCTCGGCCTGGGCGACCGAGCGGAAGCCCGGGATCGGAATGGTGCGCGGGCTGCGCGCCCACAGCCAGGCGAGGGCGCCCTGGGCGGGGGTGCGGTTGTCGGCGGTGAGGATCTCGCGGAGGGCGTCCACCCGGGCGACCCAGTCCTCGTCGGCGCCGGCGCCCTGCTTGAAGCCCTGCATCCAGGCGGGAGGCGTGTTGCGGATGTCCCCGGCCTCCAGGGTCCGCCCGACGGCCTGCTTGCCGGTGAGCAACCCCATGGCCAGCGGGCTGCGGTTGATGCTGGCGAGCCCCAACTCCTCGCACAGCGCGAACATTTCGGGCGCGTCCTGGAACACGTTCGCCGCGTGCTGTACGGCCGCGCAGTGCTCCCCCTCGGCGAACACGGCGGCGCGTGCGGGGTCGTCGGTGCTCCAGGCGTAGGCCCGGATCAACCCTTCCCGCACGAACTCCTCGCACTGGTCGCGAAGTTCGGCGGCACGCTCCAAGTCGGCGTCGGACAGGTGCAGTTGGTAGAGGTCGATGTGGTCGGTGTCCAGCCGCTCCAGCGACGCGGTGAGGGCACGGCGGGCGTACTCCGGGGAGTCGTCGGAGCCGGTGAGGGTGCGGGTGTCCTCGTCGAAGACGTTGCCCCACTTGGTGGCGAGGACCACGTCGTCGCGGCGCTTGCCGAGCGCGCGGCCGACGACGCGCTCGCTGTGCCCGGCGCCGTAGGTGTCGGCGGTGTCGAAGAACGTGACACCCAGGTCGAGGGCGCGCCGGATCGCCCGTACGGACTCCTCGTCGTCGACCTTGCCCCAGCCCAGCGGCTGCCCGCTCGCGTCCTGCCACTCCCCGCCGATGGCCCAGCAGCCGAAGCCGAGAGCGCTCACGTCGATACCACTGCGTCCGAGGGTCCTGATGTTCGACTTCGTCTCCATGCCTGCGGACACTAGGAGTTGGAGTGCACACCAAGGCAAGGGTTTTTACGCCGGTCGGGCCTGCCCGGTACTTCTACGCCTGTCCGGTCTCGAAGCGGGCGATCCTGCCGTCCTCGCCGACCGTGAAACTCCACCGGGTGCGCATCTCGCCCCACGCGTCGTTGGAGTAGCGGGCGACAAGGGCCCGGCCGCCGTTCGACTCCCGGTCGACCTCCATGTGGCCGTGGGAGGAGAAGATCTCCCGGTCGATCCATTCGGCGAGGTCACGGTCCGAACCGTCGTCGGCCATCGTCGCGCCGGGCGCGAGAAGCGCCACGAAGGCGTCGCGGTCATGGGCGTTGACGGCGCTGACGAAGGCCCGGACGGCCGGATCGCTGAGTTTGGCTGGCTGAATCGTCATGCCGGTCAGACTCACACCGTTCCCGGGGGCCCGCCACCCGAACGGCGGTCTGCGCAGGCCCGCCGCGGGCCCGAGGTGCGACCGTGGGGAGACCGTCCGCGCCGCCTGTCCAGGGAGTCACCGTGACCTGTTTCGACCGAAGCGATCTGGGCCTGCTGCTGCTCCGGCTGGGTACCGGCGGTGTGCTGGCCGCGCACGGTTCGCAGAAGCTGTTCGGCTGGTTCGGCGGGGGCGGGATCGAGGGCACCGGCGCGGCCATGGAGGCGATGGGCTACTCCCCCGGCAGGCAGAGCGCCGTGCTGGCGGGCCTCTCGGAGGCGGGCGGCGGTGCCCTGCTCGCGCTG
>NZ_JAWOAI010000821.1:0-3027 GCF_033194735.1 Streptomyces sp. W16 | reverse complement strand
GAGGTGGTACGGCGCGACGGTGGCCCGTACGTCGAAGCCGCTGTCCTCGCCGACGGCCTCCGTCCAGGCACGCAGCGCCGCCGCGCGCTGCCGGGGCGCCTCCAGGATCAGCGGGTCGCTCTCGCACCACTGCGGGTCGTACGGGCGGGCCGCGGCGAACACCACGGAGACATCAGCGGCATCCGTCAACGCCCTTACCAGTGCGCCGGGTTGGTCGGGCAGCCCGCTCACCACGACCGTACGGCCGCCCAGCCGCGCCTCGCGCAGCAGCTCCGGCACCCGTTCCACGGGACCGGAGAAACGCACGGCGGGCACGCCCGCCGCGTCCAGCGCGGCCGACACGCACACCAGTCCGTCACCCTCGTGACGCTCCCTCAGATACACGGCGAGCGGCGGACCGCCGGCGAGCAGCACGGCCAGCCGGTCCACGAAGTGGGTGAACTCGTCGTCCCCGCCCGGGTCCTGACCGTCGTGCGCGTCGTACGACGTTCTCGGCGTCGCCAGTGGGTGGAGGTGGCCGGCGAGTGCCGCGTCCGGGGTGTCGTCGCCGAGCAAGTGGGCCACGATCCGGTCCGGTACCCGCAACGCGCGGCTGAGGAAAGGGCGTTCGGGCTCCTCCACGGTGAGAAGCCCGAGGGCGGACAGCGGGGCCGTGGGATGGAACCGGGCCCGTCCCTCCGCCCGGTGGGCCGGGATGCCGCACAGGTCGAGGGCCAGTCCCACGGTGGCCCGGCGGCGGCTGACGTCGTCGTTGAGGTAGCCGTAGAGGGGCTCGAAGGTGCGGTCGAGGTCGGGGGCGAGGGCGATGAGGAGGAGCGCGGTGTCGAGGTCGGTGAGCCGCAGGGCAGCGAGTCGGTCGGTCCGGTCGGGCGCCAACTTCCGTGCGGGTGGCGCCGGTTCGGGCGACCGCAGGAGCAGGTACTCCACGGCCTCCCCGGACAGGTAGAGGCCGCGCAACGGGTCGGTGGCCGTGGGGTCGGTGGCGGAGCGCTGCGCGACGAGCAGGGCGACGCGCTCGCGGAGGCGGCCGAGCCGGGCGAGGAGAGCGTCGGCCTCCGGCTCGGCGACGAGGGCTGCGCCGTCCGTGCCTGTCACGTCCCCGTTCCCGTCCCCGGCCATCGCATCGACTTCCCCGACAGGCACGCCGACTTCCTCGACGGTCATGTCCCCGTCCCCGGCGTCCTCCGGCGCCGTGCCGCCTCGCGGGCCTCCCGTGCCGCCGTCACCTGGTGCGGGCGGTGGGCGCGTTCCTCCGGGCCCGGTGACGTGCCGTCGAGACCCTGGACGCGGACCGCGGCGCCCTCGGTGACCGGTGGGCCCGCGTCGTACTCGGGGTAGGCCGGGAAGGGCGCGGTGACGACGAGGTCGAGGGACGGCTTGAGTTCGCCGCCGAGGGCGGACCAGATCTCCGCGAGGGACCGTGACTCGGTCTGGATGCCGGCCACCGAGATCGGCACCGTCAGTCCCAACTCGCCGAGGGAACCCGGAAGTTCGGCGGGGGCGAGCAGCTCGCGCGGGATCAGGGTGGCCAACACGGCGGACAGCAGCCGGTGTTCGTCCTGCGGCCGTTTCGTCCACGCCGTCACCAGGTACGAGAGCCGGAACCAGCGCGGCGGCTGGCGGCGCTTGACGACCACGTCGCGCTCGTCGCGCACGGCGACATGCCCGCGCTGGCGCCGGTGCACGTCCTCCCGGATGTCGTACAAGTAGGTGTTGATCGTGGGGGTGTTGCGCCGGGCCGCCCAGTCGCGGGTCGGCGCGTCGAAGGAGACCTCGATGCCCGAACCGGCCAGTGCGCCGCCGCCGATCAGGTCCTTCAGGACCTCGTCCACCTCGTGGATCACCGCCGTGCTCCCGCCCTGCCGTGCTGTCGTGCCCCGCGGTGCGCGTCGGCGCCCGATACGCCCCTGTCGGCCGTACTCCGATCGTGCCGTCCCAACCGGCCCTCCCCGCAAGCACCTTGGGGACGCGGGCCGGGCACGGCGGGTTGCCCTCGGGTCCGGCTTCGAGTGCCCGTTCGGTCAGATGTAGCCTTCCCGGAGGGCATGTGCCACGGCGTGCGCCCGATTGCGCAGATGAAGGCGGGTGGTGAGCCCGTGCATCACGTTTTTGACGGTGCGTTCGGAATAGGAGAGCTTGCTGGCGATCTCTCCGGTGTCGAGTCCCTCGGCGACCAGCCGCAGGACGTCCACCTCACGCGGCGCGAGCCCCGCCGTCTGGACTCCCGACCGGCCCGCCGCGCTGCGGTGCAGCGTCCCGACCTGTTCGACGAGCCTGCCGATGAGATCGGCCGGCAGGTCGCCGTCGCCGCGGGCCGCCGCGATCACGGCCTGCACCAGGCGCTGCGCGGTCGCCTCCTGGCGCCATACGATGGCGCCGACCCCGCACTCGATCACATCGAGCAACTCCGCCTCCCGCAGGGCCCCGACGACGAGTACGGCCCGTCCGCCCTCGCTGCGCACGAGTCTGCGCAGCTTGGTGAGCGCGGATTCGTCGAGTGTGTCGGCAATGAACAGGGCCACTCTGCCGGGGCCGGTGTCGCTCTCCTCGCGGAGGTCGATCTCCGGGTATCTGCGCAGCTGGCTGAGTGCTCCCTCGCGCGAGATCGGGTCCGGGGCGTGGACCGCCACGGGTATCCGGTCGCCGGAGTCGGCCGTACCGGGATGCGCGGTCCGCGATGAGCTGAGCAACGTTCTCCCTCTGATCCGCATACGTGCCACCCCAGTTGTGCTGGTGGCGGCCGTGTACTCCTCACCCTCGTGGGGCGGGTGGGACGCGCGCAATCGTGGAGCACCACGAGCAACACCACGAGATCGGACGGACGACGGACCACGACGGATACGAGGAGGACCGCGATGCCGGGGACCACGCCTGACGCCGGAACGTCCGTGATGCCCTGCGAACACCGGGACGCGGCGCGGCTGTTGGCGGCGGAGGCCGCGCATGCCCGGGCCGGCTCCGGCCGCCTCGTGCTGCTGCGCGGGGCCACCGGGACGGGGCGTACCACCGTGCTGGAGGCCGCCGCCG
>NZ_JAWOAI010000820.1:0-3035 GCF_033194735.1 Streptomyces sp. W16 | reverse complement strand
CGCCCCAGCCGCTCGGCCGCCGCGTCCAGCAGCTCCGCCGACGAGGTGCTGCCCAGATCCTCCAGCCGGGTCCCGGGATCACGCCCCGGACCACCCCGCCCGAGCAGCCCGGCGAACGCCCCGTGCGCGAGACCGGGCACGTCCGGCCCGCTGACATGCAGCAGCACCACCTCGGAATCCTCCGGCGCATGCGTCCGTACGGCGTCCACACAGGCGGGCCAGGTGCCCTCGACCAGCCAGGCGATCACACGCATTCGGTCTCCCTCGATGTCAGAGAACCTGGAGCGACACCCACAGTGCCACCGTCGCGGGGACGAGCGCGGACGGCACGGCGAGCAGCCCCAGCTTCGTGAACTCCCTGAGATCCACGCCGTGTTCGTGCTGATGCACGATCCGCCGCCACAGCAGCGTCGCGAGCGACCCGGCGTAGGTCAGGTTCGGCCCGATGTTCACCCCGAGCAGCACGGCGAGCACCGCCCCCGGCCCGGACTGCGCGGTCAACGGCAGCAGAACCAGCACGGCCGGCAGGTTGTTGATGAGATTCGCCAGTACGGCGGCCAGCGCGGCGATCCCGAGCAGGGCCGCGATGCCGGTCCCTCCGGGCAGCACGTGCCCGAGCGCGTCCGAGAGCCCGTTGTCCACCACCGCCCGCACCACGATCCCGAGCGCCAGCACGAACGCCAGGAAGGAGGGCGCGGCGGCCCGCACGACCGTCAACGGTGTCGCCTGCCGTCGTAGGAGCCCCCGGCCGGCCATGACGAGCGCACCCGCGAGCGCGGCCCATGCCGGGTCGATGCCGATCGCCGAGGTGAGCACGAACCCGGCGAGCGTGCAGGCGACGGTTGCCAGCGCGAACACCGGCAGTCCGGGCGTGTCGCCGGAGGCCGGCGAGGGCGCGGCTGCCGCCAGGTCGCGGGCGAAGAACTTCCGGAACACCAGGTACTCGGCGCCGATCGCGACCAGCCAGGGCAGCGCCATCAGCCCGGCGAAGCGGGTGAAGCTCAGGCCGCTCGCCGCGAACGCGAGGAGGTTCGTCAGGTTGGAGACCGGCAGCAGCAGCGAGGCCGTGTTCGACAGATGTGTACAGGCGTAGACGTGCGGCTTGGGACGCACGCCCATCCGGGACGCCGTCGCGAACACGACCGGCGTCAGCAGCACGATGGTGGCGTCCAGGCTGAGTACGGCCGTGATCGCCGAGGCCAGCGCGAACACCGCCGTCAGCAGTCGGCCGGGGCTGCCCTTCGCCCACTCGGCCATCCACGCGCCGCAGGCCCTGAACAGCCCCTCCACATCGCAGAAGTGGGCCAGCACCAGCACCGCGGCCAGGAACCCGACCACCGGTCCGAGCTGTTCGGCCTCCGCCCGCGCGTGGTCGAGCGAGATCGCCCCGGTGGCCACGGCGATCCCGGCGGCCGGGACCGCCATCACCGCCTCCGGCCGGCCGAAGGGACGGACGACGGCCCACACGAGGACGGCGACGAGCAGGACGACGGACAGGGTTTCGGCGAGCGGGGTGTTCAGGGGACGGTCCTCCGGGACGCGGGCAGCGGTGCCCGCCCCATGTAACCAGGCCGCCGCCCGAAGCCGGTGGTCAGGCGCCCGTGCCCGCGCTGAACACCGTCAGCCGCACCGAGGACGAGTTGCCCGACACCGGCACCGCGCCGTTCGTCCACTTCACGTGCAGCGAGTCCTCCTCGTCGGGCGGAGTCACCGCGAGCAAGCTCGGGGTCGCCGTCTTCGCGCCGCTGATCTCCGGGTTGGAGAAGGTCAGGCCCGCCCAGGCGCTCTGCCCCGGCTTCAGCGTGACCGTGGTGGCGGTGCTGCCGGACTCGCGCTGCGGGTCGTCGCCCAACTGCGTGCCGGACGCGTTCAGGAACGCGGCGCCGGGAAAGCCGCGCACCGTGCAGGTACGGCCGGACGCGTTGGTGAGGACGATCGGGAAGTTCTCCTGCCCGGCGCCCGGATCGTTGCCGCCCACCTTCGCCCGCAGCTCGGAGGTGTGGCACCGGCTGCTGCTCGTGACGCCGGAGCTTGAGGAGGCGGAGGTGGAGGAACCCGACGAGGTCGAGTCCGAGCCGGTGGCCGTGTCGCTGCCGCTCGACGAGGTGACCGGTGTGCCGGACCCGTCGGCCGAGGCGTCGCCGCCGGCGGGCGCGGCCGTACCCGACTGGGTCTGCGGGCTGCTCGCCGTGCCGCTGCCGTTGTTGCAGGCTGTCGTCAGGCCCAGCACGGCGACCGCGCTCACGAGCAGGGCCGCCCGGCGCAGGGACTGGGACGTGTTCGCCATCTTCAACACTCCTGGTGGTTCACCCCACAGCGCCTCGCGCGCTGTCACAGGGGTCCGATGCGCGTGCGCACCGAAAGGTTCGCGGGATCGACGATTCTTTTTACGGCAGTGATCAGGTGACCCGGAGCGAGCGGAGTATGCGCGAGGTCGCGTCACCGCTGTGCTGCCGTATCTGGACGTACACCTGGGGCTGCGCGGCGCCGCCGACCATGCGCAGCGCGGTCTCCGAGAGGGTGCCGGTGCCGCCCGAGCAGTCGCTCCAGGTGCGGATCGTGCCGCGCCAGGTGGCGCTGGAGTAGGCGCGGCTGCCGTCGTAGTGGCAGCCGGAGTGGGCGATGCCGTCCACCTCGGTGGAGACGCTGCCGTGCTCGCTCAGGCCGATGAACACGCCGTTCACGTCCGCCGAGAGGTCCGGCCACTTCGCCAGGTCGTCGGCGACGGCCAGCCCCGGTTCCTGCCCGGCACTCAGCCCGATCGAGTGCGGATCCCAGCCCGAGTCGCGCAGCTGACGGCCCCAGGAGCCGGGCACCTGGACCACGATCCGTCCGGTGCTGTCCTTGACCGTCAGTACCGAACTCCCGGACGACGACGGCAGGTTCAGCACCGCGACGCCCGCCCCGACGGCCACGACCACGAACAGCCCCGCCATCAGCGCGACTCCCCGGTGTCGGCCGTGCGGCTTGCCCACCGGGGTCTCGGCGGCCAGCCGCTCCAGCTCCGCCGCGAACGCCCGCGCCGTCGGCCAGCG
>NZ_JAWOAI010000819.1:0-3040 GCF_033194735.1 Streptomyces sp. W16 | reverse complement strand
CTGCTGATGCCGGTCGCGGCGGGGCTCGCCGCGGCGGGCGCCAGGATCGCCGCGTACGTCTAGTCCGTGCGCCCCCTGAGCGTCGTACGGCATGCCCGGACGCTCGCCGCCAACCCGGCGAAGGTCGCCGAAGCGGTCCGGTACGGTGCTCAACTGCTGCGCCACAGAGTGCCGGTGACGGTTCGTCATGCTGTCGTGGAGGCGCACGGCACCGATCGCGTCGAGGCCGTCACCATCGCAGCGCTGGACGCGGCCGGACGGGTCAGGCCGGGCAGTGAGCGGCGGATCGCCTGCGACACCCTGGCCGTCGGGCACGGCATGCTCGCGCACACCGATCTCGCCGAGTCGCTGGGCTGCGCCATCGACGCCACCGGCGACCCGTTCGTCGTCACCGACGCCGAGCAGCGCACCGACGTCGACGGCGTCTGGGCGGCGGGCGAGGCCACCGGCATCGGCGGAGCGGTGCTCGCACTGGCCGAGGGCGAGATCGCCGGGCACTCGATCGCCGCCCGCCTCAAGGGAGTTGAGCCGAGGCCCGCCGACCGGGCGGTGCCCGCCAGGACCCGGGCCCGGCTGCGGAAGTTCTTCGCGGCCATCGACACCGCCTACGTCCCGCCCGCCCACTGGACGGAACAGGTCACCGACGACACCGTCGTCTGCCGCTGCGAGGAGGTCCCGGCCGCGGCCGTCCGCAAGGCCGTCGAGGAGCTCGGCGCCACCGATCTGCGGACCGTCAAGCTCCTCACCCGTGCCGGGATGGGCTGGTGCCAGGGGCGGATCTGCGCTCCCGGGGTCGCCGGCGTCGCGGGATGCGCGACGGGACCCGCGAAGCGGCCCTTCGCCCGGCCGGTACCCCTTGCGGTGCTGGCCCAAGAGCCCGACGGCCCATCGTGACCACTCCCTCAAGATCCACCATCGGTATGGCAAGAACCACCATCCGTATGGCCCGCAGTAAAATGTCACACTCCACAAGAAGGTCGAGATTCTGATGAGCATCATCGAGAACCCCGTCTGGCGCGGTGTCCTGGTCGCCACCGCTCTGCCTCTCCACGACGACCTGAGCGTCGACTTCGAAGCCTTCGCGGACCACTGCCGGTGGCTCGTCGCGAACGGCTGCGACGGTGTCGTCCCCAACGGCTCGCTCGGCGAGTACCAGGTCCTCACCGACGAGGAGCGCGCGAAGGTCGTCGAGGTCGCGGTCGCGGCGATCGGCGGGGACAAGGTCATGCCGGGCGTCGCCGCGTACGGTTCCGCCGAGGCCGCCCGCTGGGCCCGGCAGGCCAAGGACGCGGGCTGCGCCGCCGTCATGCTGCTGCCCCCGAACTCCTACCGGGCCGACGAGCGTTCGGTGCTCGCGCACTACGCGGCCGTCGCCGAGGTCGGCATCGACATCGTCGCGTACAACAACCCGCACGACACCAAGGTCGACCTGACTCCCGAACTGCTCGCCAAGCTGCACGCGGCGGGACTCATCAAGGGCGTGAAGGAGTTCTCCGGCGACACCCGTCGCATCTACCAGATCGCCGAACTCGCCCCCGAACTCGACGTGTTGATCGGCGCCGACGACGTCCTGCTCGAACTGGCCCTCGCCGGAGCCAAGGGCTGGATCGCGGGCTACCCCAACGCCCTGCCCAAGTCGACTGTCGAGCTGTACCACGCCGCGATCAAGGGCGACCTGGCCACCGCCCTACCGCTCTACCGGCAGTTGCACGCGCTGCACCGCTGGGACTCCAAGGTCGAGTTCGTCCAGGCGATCAAGCTGTCCATGGACATCGTCGGCCGCCGCGGCGGACCGGTCCGCCCGCCGCGCGTCCCGCTCCTTCCGGAACAGGAGAAGGCGATCCGCGAGGCCACCGAGAAGGCCCTGGCCCTCGGCCTTTCCTGACCCGCCGGCAGAGAGGATCTCCCACCCATGCGCAGCAAACTCGTCCTGCACGCCGTGGACTCGCACACCGAGGGCATGCCCACCCGGGTCGTCACCGGAGGCATCGGCACCATCCCCGGCGCCACCATGAACGAACGCCGTCTGTGGTTCCGCGAACACCGCGACGACGTACGCGACTTCCTGATGAACGAGCCGCGCGGACACGCCGCGATGAGCGGGGCGATCCTCCAGCCGCCCACCCGGCCCGACTGCGACTACGGCGTCCTCTACATCGAGGTCTCCGGCTATCTGCCCATGTGCGGGCACGGCACCATCGGCGTGGCCACCGTCCTGGTCGAGACCGGCATGGTCCCCGTTCTCGAACCGGTCACCACCATCCGCCTCGACACCCCGGCCGGACTCGTCGTCGCCGAGGTGGCGGTGGAGAACGGAGCCGCCACGGCCGTGACGATCCGCAATGTGCCGTCGTTCGTGGTCGGCCTCGATCGCAAGGCCGTCCTCGCGGACGGCCGCACCGTGACGTACGACCTGGCCTTCGGCGGCAACTTCTACGCGATCCTGCCGCTGGACCAATTCGGGCTGCCCTTCGCACGCGAGCACAAGGACGAGATCCTCGCCGCCGGACTCGCGCTGATGGACGCCATCAACGCCGAGGGCCCGCTCGTGCACCCTGAGAACCCGTCCATCAACGGCGTCCACCACGTGTACCTCGCCGCCCCCGGCTCGAACGCCGAACACTCCCGGCACGCCATGGCAATCCACCCGGGCTGGTTCGACCGCTCGCCCTGCGGGACCGGCACCTCGGCCCGGATGGCACAGCTGCACGCCCGCGGCGAACTCCCCCTGGACCAGGACTTCGTCAACGAGTCCTTCATCGGTACGTCCTTCACGGGCCGCCTCGTCGAGGCCGTCGAGGTCGCCGGACACCCCGCCGTAGTGCCCACGATCACCGGCCGGGCCTGGATCACCGGCACCGCCCAGTACCTCCTCGACCCGGCCGACCCGTTCCCGGCCGGCTTCGTCCTCTGACCTCCGACTCCTTCCGAGGGAGGAACGCCATGACTGCGACGGTCATCAGTCACAACCCCGCCCACCCCGACGAGATCCTCACCGAGACCCCCGCCACCGGCCGGGCCGGCGTCGTCGCCGCCGTCG
>NZ_JAWOAI010000818.1:0-3065 GCF_033194735.1 Streptomyces sp. W16 | reverse complement strand
CTCGGCCGGTCAGGCGGGCGTCGCGGTCCGCGCCGGCGGCCACCCGCGCCTGGAGCGCTGCCGCGTCCACCACGCCTCAGGGGTGGGTCTGTCCGCCACCGGCGAGAACTCCTCGCTGGAGGCGGTGGGTTGTGAGGTCTACGAGACGCGGGGCAGCGGCGTCCAGATCACCGCCCGGGCCACCGCGCACCTCACCGACTGCGATGTGCACCGTACGACCGCCGACGGCGTCACGCTCGACACGGACGCGGTGCTGACGCTCGCCGACTGCCGTATCCACGACATCCCGGAGAACGCGGTCGACCTGCGCTCCCGTTCGGTCCTGACACTGACCCGGACGACGGTGCGTCAGTTCGGGCGCAACGGACTGTCGGTGTGGGATCCGGGCACCCGCGTGGACGCCAACCAGTGCGAGATCTTCGACAGCACGGGCGACTATCCGGCGGTGTGGGTCAGCGACGGCGCGACCGTGGTCCTCGACTCCTGCCGGGTGCACGACGTGCCCGATGCACTGTTCGTCCTTGACCGCGGTTCACGCGCGGACGTCGTCGACAGCGACATCTCCCAGGTGCGCAACACGGCCGTGTCGGTGAGCGACGGCGCGACCGCGCAGCTCGACGACTGCCGGATCAGGGACGCGGCCACGGGCGCCTGGTTCCGCGACCACGGCAGCGGCGGCACCCTCAACAACTGCACGGTGGACGCCACCCAGACCGGCGTGATCGTCACCAAGGGCGCCGACCCCACCATCGAGCGCTGCACGGTCGACTCCCCCGCCGAGGCCGGTTTCTACGTCTCCGCGGGCGGCCGGGGCACCTTCCTGGGCTGCCGGGTGACGGGCAGCGGCGGCTACGGCTTCCACGTCATAGACGGCTGTCGTACGACGCTCAAGAAGTGCCGTACGGAGCGGTGCGCGCGCGGGGGTTACGAGTTCGCGGACGCCGGACCGGACGCGGGGCCCGGCACCGGACCCGTGGTCGAGGACTGCACCAGCGACGAGAGCGGCCTCAAGCAGCCCACCGCCCATGAGACGGCCGTGGAAACGGCTAGCCAGTCGACCAGTGTGCTGGGCGCGATCCCCGGCCAGCGCATCGCCGAGCAGGGACCCCCGGTCACCGCGCCGGAGCCGGAGAAGGAGTCCCGCACCTCCAAGGCGGTCCTCGGTGAACTCGACGCGCTGGTCGGCCTGGACAGCGTCAAGCGCGAGGTGCGCGCCCTCACCGACATGATCGAGGTGGGCCGCCGCCGTCAGCAGGCCGGCCTCAAGGCGGCTTCCGTCAAACGGCACTTGGTCTTCACCGGCTCTCCCGGCACCGGCAAGACGACGGTCGCCCGGCTCTACGGCGAGATCCTCGCCTCGCTCGGTGTCCTGGAGAAGGGGCATCTCGTCGAGGTGTCCCGGGTCGACCTGGTCGGCGAGCACATCGGTTCCACCGCGATCCGCACCCAGGAGGCCTTCGACAAGGCGCGCGGCGGGGTGCTGTTCATCGACGAGGCGTACGCGCTGTCCCCGGAGGACTCGGGCCGCGACTTCGGTAAAGAGGCCATCGACACGCTGGTGAAGCTGATGGAGGACCACCGTGACGCGGTCGTGGTGATCGTCGCGGGCTACACGGCCGAGATGGAGCGGTTCCTGTCCGTCAACCCCGGTGTGGCGTCCCGCTTCTCACGGACCATCACCTTCAGCGACTACAACCCCGGGGAACTGCTGAGGATCGTCGAACAGCAGGCGGAGGAGCACGAGTACCGGCTCGCCGAGGGCGCGTCGGAGGGGCTGACGAAGTACTTCACGGCGATCCCGAAGGGTGCCGCGTTCGGCAACGGCCGTACTGCGCGGCAGACCTTCGAGGCGATGGTGGAGCGGCACGCGAGCCGGGTCGCCCACGTCCAGGAGCCGAGCAAGGACGACCTGACCCTGCTCTACGCGGAGGACCTGCCCGAGCTGCCCTGAGGCGGCACCTCGGGCCGCAGCCGGGCCAGCAGCCGTTCCCGTTCCTCGGCGAAGACAGGGTCGGCCTGGTAGTCGGAGTGGCCCAGGATCGGGGCGGGCAACGGGTGTTGTGCGGTACGGCCGTACTCCAGGGGGTCCTTGAGGGGGCCGTGGTCCACCTCGGGGCCGCAGTCGCCGGTCACGCGCACCGGGCCGCCGATGGGGTCGGTGAGCCGGTACAGATTGCGCCAGCAGTCGACCTCCTGGTGCAGGCGGCTGAGCGCGGCCGGTCCGAAGTGGGCGGGGAACCAGCGGCCGTAGAGGCGCTCCAGGGGTGAGCCGTAGGTCAGGAGGGCGACTCGTTTGCGCTGGGCCGGTTTGAGTTGCCAGGCCGCGGCGGCGGCCAGGACGCTGCCCTGGGAGTGGCCGGAGATGACGAGCCGGCCGCCGGTGGCGCGGGTCCAGGTGGCGATCCGCCAGGTCAGGTCGGGGACCGCGCGCTCGGCGTAGCAGGGCGGGGCGAAGGGGTGGGCGGCGCGTGGCCAGAAGGTGCCGACGTCCCACAGGATGCCGATGGTGCGCCGCGCGGAGGCGTCCTTGTAGGCGCGCCTGCCCCAGGTGACGAAGAGGATGAAGCCGAGCCCGATCAGCCAGGAGCCGAGTCCCTGGGAGGTCTGGGCGGCGCCGTGCACGAAGGCGTGGCCCCCCTCTCCTGCCCGCGACGGTGTCCTGTCGGTCGTGAAGGCACCGACCAGCGCTCCGGCGCCCAGGAGCAGGGTGGCGGTGGCGGTGACGGCGACGAGGAGGGGGCCGCGGTCGGTGAGCGTTGCCATCGCGCGCGTGCTCGCGATCCGGGCGGTGCGCGCCCGGTCCTTGCGCCCGCCCGGGTAGTCGTGCGCCACGGCGGAGAGTTCGCTATGGCGCAGCCGCCAGGTGCGGTGGCCGAGTACGACGCAGAGGACGAGTACGACGACCAGGAGTGGCGGGATCACCGAGGCCTGCCAGGTGAGCAGCACGGGCGGGCCCGCGATGGACGTACCGGTGCCGTCCAGCCAGTCGGAGACCCGCTGGGACACCCCGCCGGACATCACGCCGCCCAGGGCGCAGGCGAGCATGGCGACGGCCGGGCCGCCGA
>NZ_JAWOAI010000817.1:0-3066 GCF_033194735.1 Streptomyces sp. W16 | reverse complement strand
GCCAGTTCGGCCTCGCCCTCGGGATCGGCCGGGAAACGCGCCAGCACGGGGGCGGCGAGGGCGCGCAGGCCCGCGTCGTCGTCCCTGAGCGCCAGTTCGTCGAGCGCCCAGGCCCAGTTGGTCCCGGAGGCCGCGTACCGACGCAGCAGCGCGAGCGCGTCCCGCCTGCCGTAGGAGGCGAGGTGCCCGAGGACGGCGAGGGCGAGGCCCGTGCGGGACTCCTCGGTGTCGAGGACGTCCTCGGTGTCGAAGAGGTGGGCCTCGACGGCGTCCAGGTCGCCGTTCAGATCGAGGTAGAGACGGGCGTAGTACAGGGAGCGGTTCTCCACCTGCCAGTCGTGGCGGGGGTCGCGCAGCACACAGTGGTTCAGCGCAGCCAGTGCCTCGGCACGGGGTGCGGTGAGCGCGTGCAGTGTGCCGTCGCCGCGGCCCCGCTGAAGCAGGCCGAGCAGCGTACCGCTGGGCGCTATGACCGGATCGAACATGGGAAACAGCCTCACATCAAGCGTCGACGCAACCGGGGGACGTGCACTACCTGGCCGCGTGACAACACGTCGGGGCGCCCGCCGTTTCCTGCTTGCTGTAGACCATTTTCCTCTGCCTCTCGTCGGTGGCCCAAGCGGACCCTCACGGTCCGCGCGGTGCGGCAACACCTGCCCGGCCATCGCGTCCGTGAATCACGACGTCATGATGACCCGGCAGTTCTCGATGCCGCGACCGAAATTTCGGGCGGCCCCGTGCTGCCTTCCCCCGTTTTCCCCCGTTTTCCTTGTCGTACCTGGTCACAAGGCCCGTCTCAGTGGCCGACGGACCACACTTCAGTGCGCGCCGAACAGCTCCAGCAGCTCGCCCTTGCCGAACATCCGGGCCGTGTCGAGTGCCGACGGCGTACCCGCGGCCGGATCGGCACCGGCCTCCAACAGGACTTCGATCACCTCTTGCTCACCCTTGAAGACGGCTCCGGCGAGCGGGGTCTGCCCCCGGTCGTTGATCCGGTCGGCCTCGGCCCCCCGCGCCAGCAGGGCCCGTACGGCGTCGGCGTGCCCGTGGTACGCGGCGAGCATCACCAGGGAGTCACCGCGGTCATTGGTGAGATTGGCCGGAACGCCCGCGTCCACATACGCCACCAGCGCTTCGGTCCCACCCTGGCGGGCGAGATCGAAGATCTTGGTCGCGAGCTCCACGACCTCGGGGTCGGGGGCTTCACTCATCGGCCTGACCGCCTCTCACTAGTACGGGTGAATCGCCAGCGTACTGGCTCCGCCGACACATGACCGGCCCCCTCCGAGGCAAAGATCACCACACGGCCCGACACGGGTGAAACCCCTGCTCAGACGGCCCGAATGCGCTCCGCCATCCAAGTGAAATCCGCCGAAATTCACCCACTTGCACCTTTTATCGTATGGATACATCCTGTGATCCTGGAAGAACTCATGGTGACTGTCCCCACGAACCAGGAGAGCTCAAATGATCCTGTCCATGTCAGGCGTCGTCCTTCTCGGCATCATCGTCTTCCTCTTCTTCAAGAAGGACGGACTCAAGGCCTCCCACGCCATTGTGGCCGCGCTCTTCGGCTTCTACATGGCCAGCACGGCCATCGCGCCGAGCATCAAGGCCGGCGGGGAGAGCCTGGCGAGCCTCCTCGGCGGCATCAAGTTCTGACGCAACCACCCGTACGCACCACCAGGAGACAGCAGTGGCCCGGCGCCCCCTCCCCCGCATCCTGAGCAACGGCAGCGCACAGATCGCCCGGAGCCGGGAGCTGGCCCGGACGGCGGCCGACAGCGCCACCGACGTCCTCCATCCGCTGATCACGATCACTCGCGGTCTGCGCCGGCTGGCATCCGCCGGGCGGCGCAGATGGGCCGACACCCCCAAGGACAAGCGCGGGCCACTGCTTTTCCTGGTGGCCTCGGTGGTCCTGGTGGTGGCACTGGTGCCGTACGGCCCGCTGCTCGCCGTCATCGTCCTGATGGCGGCGGCAGCATGGCACGGCCGCGACCGCACCCCACCGGCGCCCGAAGGGCCCGACGAGTCCCAGACCCAGCGCCTGCAGTCCCTCTACGAGGCGCTGGTGCCCTACTTCTCGGCCGCCGAGGACCCGGCGCCCCTGTTCACCCACGGCGGCGACTGGGAGAAGGCCTTCCCCGCCTACGAGTTCGACGGCGCGGGCCGGATCGCCCATCTGGTCGTCCGCTACCCGGCCTACTTCACCGACGGCGAGGCCGACTCCCGCGCGCGGATCGAGCAGCTGCTCACCGCGAAGTCCGGCCGCGGCCGGGAGTACCGGTTCGAGTGGGACGAGGAGGGCAACCAGCTCACCATCGGCGTCCTCGCCCCGCTCCCCACCGACATCGCCGCCCAGCGCTTCGTCACCGCCCCCGGCGAGACCGTCCTGGGCTTCACCGACCCGACCCACGTCCACCGCACGCTCCCACTGACCCACGGCGCGGAACAGCGTGACGTCCCGCCGGTCGTCTGGCGCACCGGCATCCGCTCCACCGAGCCGAACCTGCTGGTCATGGGCCAGCCCGGCAGCGGCACCTCCACCCTCCTGCGCTCCATCGCCCTCCAGGCCCTCCAGTACGGCGACGTCCTGATCGTGGAGGGCGGCGGCACCGGCGAGTACGCGTGCCTCAGCGGCCGGGACGGGGTCCTCGCCGTCGAGTGCGGGCTGACCGGCACCCTGGCCAGCCTGGAGTGGGCCTCACAGGAGACGGAACGCCGGCTGATCGCGGCCAACCACGCCCGCCAGTCGGGCCAACCGGCACCGGACGACACCAGGCGCCCCCTGTGGATCATCCTGGACCGCCCGAGCGCCTTCGCCCACCTGGCCGCCGCCGACGGCCGCCAGGACCCGCAGTCCCTGCTCCAGGTCCCCCTCCGACACGGCCGCGCGGCCAATGTGACGGTCGTGGTGGCCGACCAGTTCGACAGCGCGGACACCCTGAGCGACGCCGTACGACAGCACACACGCGCGCGTGTCGTCCTCGGCCCCGCCACCGCCGCCCAGTTGGAGGCGGTCCTCGGCGCTCCCCCGCACACCACCCCGATCGCCCAGGTGCC
>NZ_JAWOAI010000816.1:0-3082 GCF_033194735.1 Streptomyces sp. W16 | reverse complement strand
CAGCGCGGCGAGCTGCCAGGGCCGGGCGGGACGGTGGCTCGTCTCCTGGCCTCCGTGCAGGACCAGGACGGCCGCCCGTGGCCGGGCCGGACGGCGCCGGAGCAGCAGTGCGCCTCCGGGTGCGGGCGGCGGAAGTTCGGTCTCGTCCTGCTGCACGACGGTGTGCCCCCTGTCCCGGCCTCGCTCCGGCCGCGCTCCGACCTCTGCGTCCCGCGTCGCGCGGGTCACGGAGATGATCCTCTCCCGGCCGGCCCGTCGTCCCGGCCCCGGGGCGTGCGGGGGAAGCCGCTCGCAGCAGCGCGCTCATCGCCGGCGTATCACTCGGCTACCAACTGGGGCGTATGGACGGGGTGTTGGTAGGACATCCGGGCGGTCGGCACCCGGCCGACAACGACACGGTCCGCGTCGCCCGGGGTGACCACCAACGTCTCGGCGGCGGCGGGGCGTTGCGGCCGGTTCATGTAGTAACTGACCAGTACCTGGATGGAGTTGGCCGTAGAGGTCAGCATGAGGCAGTTCCAGAAGCCCGTGGTGGCGCAGGGCGCGGACGAGTGTGCCGGTGCGGATCTCGGCAGTCGGGCCGATGCGCTTGGCGATCCGGTCGACGTAGGCACGCAAGCGGCGGTCGGTCCCGCCGCCCCGGAACTCACCACCGCGGTCCGCCGGGTCGTACGTCGACGCCCTCCTGTCCCACCCCCTCGGGATCAGGGGTCCACGCGTGATCCGGAACGGGTCGGGCGGCGGATTGACCTGACGCCGGGTGGCGGGTTGGTCGGACGTCCGGTCGGCAGCCCCGCTCGGACGGCACGCAATGATCCGACGGCGCGGCAGCCGGTCAGGATTGGAGAAGCCTCCGCCCGCTCCCCCGTCCTAGCCTGAATTCACCGGCGAAATCCGTCGGACCACGTTTCACGGAGGAGCTCGCCATGACCGACGGTCTGAACACGATCATCTACCCCGTCAAGGACCTCGACCGCGCGAAGGCCCTGTTCGGCGCCCTGCTGGGAGTCGAGCCGTACGCGGACGAGCCGTACTACGTCGGCTACAAGGCCGCCGGGCAGGACGTCGGCCTCGACCCGAACGGGCACTCCCGGGGCATGACCGGACCGGTGCCTTACTGGACCGTGGACGACATCCGGGCGCGGCTGGCGGCGATGGTGGAGGCGGGGGCGGAGCTGGTCCAGGACGTCCAGGACGTCGGTGGCGGCAAGCTGATCGCCTTCGTGAAGGACGCGGACGGGAACTTCATCGGGCTGACCCAGAATCCGGCCGCCTGACACCGCCGCCGCACCGGTCGGGCCCGGCCCCGTCACCCGCGCTGGCTACTTGCACGCGCACTAGTTGCAGACTCAACGATTGGCCGGATCGGTGTTACCGTGCAGGTATGGCAGTGAAGTCGGCCGGTGCCCGGCAGCTAGAGGATCAGTGGCGGGACATCCTGTCCGTGCACGCGCGCACGATGTGCGAGATCGACCGTGTGCTGCACCCGCACGGGCTGGGTGCGAGCGACTTCGAGGTGCTGGACATGCTCGCGTCCGCGGCGCCCCGGGACGGCGATCAGTGCCGGGTGCAGAACCTGGTCGGACGGGTCCATCTCAGCCAGAGCGCGCTCTCCCGTCTCATCGGCCGGCTGGAGAAGGACGGCCTCGTGGAACGCTCCGTGTGCGTCGAGGACCGCCGCGGGGTGTGGGTCGCGCTGACCCGCAAGGGCCGCGACCTGCACGCGGAGGTTCTGCCGCTGCAACGGGGCGTGCTGGCACGGATGTTGGACGGCACACAGGAGTAGCTGCCGCCCGGCCCGCCCGCCTCACACCACGAACTCGGCTCCGTCCATGAGCACTTCGACCCCCGCTCCGTTCACCTGCGCCCGCGCGGTCGAGCCGGGGTCGAGCAGCGGGTTCGGGTTGCCGAGGTGGGTGTAGATCCGGCGGACGCCGGGGTGGCGGGCGAGGGCGGTGAGGCTGCCGCCAGGGCCGGTGACGGGCAGATGTCCCCTGCTCGGCCGACCGGTGCCTGCCACGCTCACCTCGTCCGCGCCGAAGAAGGTGCCGTCGAGCACGGCGCAGTCCGCCGTCGCCAACAGGTCGTCGAGGGCAGCCGTCCAGGCGGCGACGCGTGGTGCGTAGACGAACGACCCGCCGGTCGCCAGATCCTCGATGCGGTAGGCGACCGCCCAGCGGTCGTCCGGACGGCGGGTCGGCACGTACTCGGGAGGCCTGTCGCCCACCGGACGGGCCGTGACGACAGGCCTCCGGCCAGTACGAACCCGCCCTCGGCGAGGCCGTTGGCCCACTCCCAGGGGGCGTAGCGGTCGAGGACGGTCCGGGCCGGAGTGAGCGCGGCGAGGACGGGCTGCGGGGCGTACACCTTGAGGCCCGCCGCCCCGCGCAGCACGGTCAGGCCGGCCACATGGTGGGGCTCGGCGTCGGTGAGGAGCACGCCGCGCACGGGGGTGTCGCGCGGGCCGGGGCCCGGCCAGAGCGCGGAGGTGGCGGCGAGTTGGGTGCGGACGTCGGGTGAGGCGTTGAGCAGCCACCAGTCGCGCGCGTTGCCGGTGACGGCCACGCAGTCCTGGGTGCGCGAGGGCAGTTTCCCGTCGCGGGCGTCGGCGCACAGTGCGCAGGCGCAGTTCCACCGCGGAAAACCGCCACCCGCGGCGGTACCGAGCAGGACGACCCTCACGACGATCGCGCCCCCTTGCAGAATCGGAATCAGCGTCGAATCACCGAATCTCCCCGGGGGATCTTTCCTCCGAAACAGGCCGGACTACCCCATCGCAGGGGGCAGTTCCGGCCGATCTGCGACGGGGGCGCGCCTCAGCGCAACAGATCCCGTACGGCGGCGAAGGCCGCGTCGACCGTCGCCGGGTCGGCGCCCGGGCGGGCGAGCGCGCTCATGGGGATCGGGGTGACCGAGGGCAGGCCGTCGTACGGGGTGAGGCCGTCGGGGGCGGTGCCGACGGCGGCGAGCAGGGCGACGCCCTGTCCGGTGCGGGCGATGTCGAGGACGCCGGCGAGATAACCGGCGTCGCCGACGACCGCGGCGGGTACGCCGTGCGCGGCGAGGGTGGAGATGGCGCGGC
>NZ_JAWOAI010000815.1:0-3087 GCF_033194735.1 Streptomyces sp. W16 | reverse complement strand
GCCCGCGACAGCACGAGGACGGCCAGCGCCACGACGACCATCGCCGCTCCCGCCGTACGACGTGCCCCGGCCCGGCGCAGCACCATCGGGCACACGGGCGCGGAGAGGACCATCGCCGCCGCCAACGGCAGCCCGCGCAGGGCGCTCTGGAAAGGGCTGAGGCCCATCTGCTCCTGCAGGACGTAGGTGACGACGAACAGCGTTCCGGAGAACGCGGCCGAGGCCGCGAGCAGCATGCCGAGCGCGCCACGGATCGCCGCCGACCGGGCGACGTCCGGCGGCACCAGCGGCTGCGCCGTACGACGCTCATGGCGGACGAAGGCGAAGCCGGCGAGCACGGACACCACCAGCCCGGCGGCCGAGCCGGGCAGATCCACCAGCGCCTGGATGAGCGACGCGAGGGCGACGGCCAGCAGGAGCGCACCGGGGAGATCGAACCGGACGTCCTGCGCCTCCTGCCGCTCCGGCTCCCGCACGGCGAGCGCGAGCACGCCGAACACCAGCGAGGGCACGACGTGGAGGAAGAACACGGCTCGCCAGCCCACCGCCGTCACCAACGCCCCGCCCACCAACGGCCCGGCGGCAGCCGCGACTCCGATCACACTCGTCCGTACAGCGATGGGCATCCCGAGTCGGTCGGGCGGGAACGCGGCGCGCAGCATGCCGAGCGTGGCCGGCTGGAGCAGCGCGCCGAACACCCCCTGCACGACCCGCAGTCCGATCACCCAGCCGACACCGGGCGCCAGCCCGACCCCGGCCGAGGCGACCCCGAAACCGAGCATGCCCAGCGCGAACACCCGCTGGTGTCCGTACCGGTCCCCGATCCGCCCGGCCGACACCAACAGGCTCGCCACGGCGACCAGATACGCGGTGCCCGTCCACTGGACCTGTGCGAGCGACGCCCCCAACTCCCGCTGGAGCGTGGGCTGCACGACGGTGAGCACGGTTCCGTCCAGGGCGACGATCGCGGCGCCCGCCACACTGCTCGCCAGCACGAGCCGCCGATGCGCGGTCACCGGGCGGCCTCCGGACCGAGGTGCGCGTCCAGGGCCGACCGCAGCAGGGGGACGAAGTCGTCCGCGCCGGTGGCGAGTTGGAGGCTGCCCCAGCGCCAGAGCTGGGCGATGCCGTGCAGGTTCGCCCACAACGCGCCCGCGACCGGGCGGGCGTCCACGTCGGGACGGGCCCTGCCGACCAGGTCCACCAGCACGCCGAACAACGGCAGACTGGTATCCCGCAGTCCCAAGTGCCCGCTCTCCAGCAGATCGTGACGGAACATCAACTCGTACATGCCGGGGTTGTCGAGCGCGAACTCCAGATAGACCCGCCCCAGCGCCGCCACCTGCGCCCGCGGGCTCGCCGTACCGTCCGCGATCACCCCGGTGGCCCGCTCGCCGAGCTCGGCGAAGCCGCGCCGCGCGATGGCGGACAGCAGTTCCACATGGGTGGGGAAGTAGCGGCGCGGCGCCCCGTGCGAGACACCCGCCCGCCGGGCGATCTCCCGCAGGGTCAGCGCCTGCGCCCCCTCGCTCGCCACCAGCTCCACGCCGGCGTCGACGAGCCGGTCCCGCAGTCCCGCTGCTTCCGAATCACTCATAGACACTGTCTACCAAGTGGTCGTAGACAGTGTCTACCCGGGAATGGCGGATGCGCCGCGCTCGTTGTGTGAGCTATGACTCAGGACACGACACAGGACGACGCCCCACTTCTCCGGCTGCTGTCCGACGGCCACGGCGGGGTACTGGTCACCCTCAAGGGAGACGGCCGGCCGCAGCTCTCGAACGTCAGCCACGCCTACTACCCCGACGAGCGCATCATCCGGGTGTCCATCACCGACGACCGCGCCAAGACCCGCAACCTGCGCCGCGACCCCCGCGCCTCGTACCACGTGACCAGCTCCGACCGGTGGGCGTACACGGTCGCCGAGGGCACGGCCGACCTCACCCCGGTCGCGGCCGACCCGCACGACGAGACGGTCGAGGAACTCATCCGGCTCTACCGAGATGTTCTGGGCGAGCACCCGGACTGGGACGACTATCGGGCGGCGATGGTGCGGGACCGGCGGCTGGTGCTGCGGCTGAGGGTGGAGCGGGCTTACGGGATCCCCAAGGGCGCCAACCTGGGATGACCGATCGTCACCCCCCGTCTACGGCGCTAAGGTTGATCCGCAGTGACGGCGGCGTGCGGACGACGGGGGAGTGCACGAGGTGATCGATCCGGTGTCCATGAGCGCCATCGCCGCGGTGTTCGGAGCCGTCGGCTCCGGGATGGCGAGCGAGGCCGGCAAACTGGCCTGGGAGTCGGCCGGCGGACTGGTCCGCCGCTTCGCCGGCCGCGAGGTGCCCGCACCGGCCACCCCCGACGAACTCGACGCCGTCGCCCGCATGATCCACGACCGCGTCCACGACGACCCCGAACTCGCCTTGATCTGGACCCGGTTCGCGCGCGGCGTGCGCACCCCGGGCCGGGTCACGAGGCCGGGACGGCACTGCCTCCCACCGGCGCCCCGTTCCTTCACGGATCGTCAAGAAGCCCTGAAACTCCTGGACAAGGAGGCGACGCGCCACTTCGGCGGACGCCCACGGCTGGTCCTCCTGCACGGCCCCGAGGGCATCGGCACCAGCACCCTCGCCCACCACTGGGGCGCACGGCAGACCCACCGCTTCCCCGACGGACAGCTCTACGCCGACCTGCGCACCCTCGGCCCCGAACCGGTCCTGACCATCCTGTTGCGTCAACTCGGCCTGCCCGACGAGGAGATACCGCCATCGGCCGCCGACCGGGCGACCCTGTTCCGGGCCTCGCTGACCGACCGCCGCGCGCTCGTGGTCCTCGACCACGCCCAATCCGGCGCCCAGGTACAGCCGTTGCTGGCCTCGGCCGCGGACGTGGTCACCCTCGTCGTGGCGCGCAATCCCCTCACCGGCCTCGACGCGCTGCGGATCCCGGTCGGCCCGCTGACCCGCCGGGACGCCAGACGACTCCTCACCGAACTGGTCGGCAAACCCGCGGTCACCGCCGCCCGCGCCACGCTGCCCGCCGTACTGGACCGCTGCGCCGGCTCGCCCTATGCCCTGCGCGCCGCCG
>NZ_JAWOAI010000814.1:0-3101 GCF_033194735.1 Streptomyces sp. W16 | reverse complement strand
CGCGCGGCGGCTGGGCCCCCGAGTCCGGGCTGCCCGAACCGCAGGCGCTGCGCGGGATGATCGCCGCCGGGGTCGCCGAATTCCGGTCCCGTACACAGGAGTTGGCGCCCGAGGGCCGTACGCGCACCGAACTCGACCGGATAGGGCGGGAGATCTGGTCCCGGACGGTCGGCGACACCTCGCTGCCGGTGCGCGCTGTGCACGCCGCTCAGTCGCTCGGATTCCTGCGCCCCGGCGGGGAGTCGGTCCTCTTCTCGTCCGGCGCCTGGCTGCGGCTGCGCACACCGTACGGCTCGATCGCCGTACGCAGGGCGGGAGTCGGCGCACTCGGCGTCAGCGTGCGCTGAGCGCGCCGTCCAACTCCCCGCACGGCAAAGGGTGTTCAGCCCGCCGTGTTCAGCCTGCCGTGCTCAGCCTTCTGTGTTCACCATCGAGGCGGCGGCGTACGTCAGGTAGTTCCACAGCGTGTGCTCGTGTTCCTCGGACAGGCCGAGTTCGTCGACGGCTACCCGCATGTGCTTCAGCCAGGCGTCGTGCGCGGCCCGGTCGACCTGGAACGGGGCGTGACGCATACGCAGCCGCGGGTGGCCGCGGTTGTCGCTGTACGTCGTGGGGCCGCCCCAGTACTGGATCAGGAAGAGAGTGAGGCGCTCCTCGGCCGGGCCCAGGTCCTCCTCCGGATACATGGGCTTCAGCAGCGGGTCCTCGGCGACACCCTCGTAGAACCGGTGAACGAGTCGACGGAAGGTCTCCTCCCCGCCGACCTGCTCGTAGAAGGTCTGCTCCTGAAGCGTGCCGCGCCGAATCTCTTTCACGCTCCCATGGTCTCAGACGCCGTGGCGGAGGACTTCGGACTTAGGACCTGTCCCGAAGCACCTGCCTGTCCCGGAGGACCGCTCGCCTCCACGGCCGTACCGCAGGACAGTGGACGTATGGGCGCGCACGCTCTCGACAAGGATCTGGACGCCGTGGCCGGCCCCGCGCGGGCGGAGCTGGTGCGGAGGATCGGGCTGAGCGGGGCGTGGGACGCGGACCCGGGGTGGCGGGCGGTGTTCGAGGCGGTGCCGCGGCATCTCTTCGTGCCGTACTACTACGTCGGTGCCCAGGGCGGCTACGAGCGGCTGTGGGGCGGGAGCCGCGACCCACGCACCCGGGATCGCTGGCTGCGCGGGGTGTACGCCGACGCACCGCTGGCCACCCGGCTGCGCGACGGGGAACTGGTGTCGTCCAGCAGCCAGCCCTCGCTGATGGCCAGGATGCTCGTCGAGCTGGGGGTGACGGACGGCAGCCGGGTGCTGGAGATCGGCGCAGGCACCGGCTACAACGCGGCGCTGCTCGCCCACCGGCTCGGCGACGGCCTGGTGACCACCGTCGACCTGGAACCGGAGATCACCGAGTCCGCGCGCACCCACCTCGCCGACGCCGGGTACCGCCCGACCGTCGTCACCGGCGACGGCGCCCGCGGAGTCCCCGAACACGCCCCCTACGACCGGATCATCGCGACCTGCGCCCTGCCGTCGGTCCCGCCCGCCTGGCTCGCCCAGTGCAGTCCCGGCGCCCGCGTTCTGGCCCCGCTCGCCACCGGGCTGATCGCGCTCACCGTGCGGGACGCGGAGCACGCCGAGGGCAGTTTCCTCGACACCGCCGCGTACTTCGTGCCCCTGCGCGGCACCGGGCCCGCCCCGGCGGACGGGATCCCGCACCGCTCCGGCGACCACGAACTCTTCCGCTTCCTGCTCACCCTCACCCATGGCAACCTCGACCCGGGGGACGCCCACGACCTGTGGGAGCGCGAACTGCGGCCCGGGCGTGAGCGCTACGGCGTCACGGTCGCCGACGGCCGGGTGCGGGCGTGGCTGGACGATCCGGAGGGGCCGTACACCTGGCCCCTCCGCTGAACCGTGCCGCCTCTTAACCCCGGCGGACCGTGATCGTCGTCCACGCGCCGACGTGCACCCGGTCCCCGTCCTGCAACGGCACCGGCACGAAGGGCTGGATCGGCTCCTCGCCGCCGTTGACCGTCGTACCGTTCGTCGAGTTCTGGTCGACGACCGCCCAGCTTCCGTCCGGCTGCTGGACAAGTACCGCGTGCTGGTGCGAGACGCCTGGGTCCTCCGGCGGCACCGACAGGTCGATGTCGGGGGACTCGCCGGTGGAGTGCCGGCGGCGGCCGATGGTGATCTGGTTGCCGATGAGCTGGCGCTGCTGCTCGGGGGAGTACGCGGGCAGGTTGAGACCCGCGGCCTCCGGGCCCGAGCGCTGCATCATCGCCAGGAAGTACTCGCGGTCCGGGCCGATCGTCGCCAGCCACGTCGTCGGCTGCTGCTGGTACGCCGGGCGGGGCGGGGGCGGTACCCGGTCGCTCGCCTTGAGCAGTGCGGTGAGGTGGGTGAGGGCGGGCTTGAGGGTGGTGACGATGCTGGTGCCGGTGGGCAGCCAGGCCGCCTGCGCCGGGTCGCAGTCCAGGTGGTGGAGTTCGGTGCCGGGGTGCAGGAGCGGTCCGCCGTCGTCGACGTGGTAGGTGAAGACGGGCGCGCCGAGGGCCACGACGACGTCGTACGGCCGTAGTCGCGCGGCCAGTTGGCCCGCGAGAGGTGGCAGGAAGCCCTGGAAGAGGGGGTGGGACTCGGGGAAGCCGGAGCGGCCGGAGAGGGGGCTGATCCAGACGGCGGCGCGGGTGCGTTCGGCCAGGTCACGGGCCTCGGGGAGGGCGTCCTCGTCGTCCACGCCGGGGCCGACCACCAGGGCGGGGCGGGCGCAGTCGTCCAGGCGGGCCGCGAGGGCGGACAGGGCCTGCGGGTCGGCGGTGAAGCCGGTGTGCACGGTGCGTGGTTCGACGGGCCGGGCCGGCTGGTCCCAGTCGTCCTCGGGGACGGAGACGAACACCGGTCCGCGGGGCGGCGTCATCGCGATGCGGTGGGCCTCGGCGAGTACGGCGGGCACGTCGGCGGCGCGTTCGGGCTGGTGGGCGAACTTGACGTAGGGGCGCGGGAATTCGGCCGGGCGGTCGGCGCCGAGGAAGGGCCGCAGCTGGAGCAGGGAGCGCGCCTGCTGGCCGGCCACGATCACCAGCGGGACGCGGTCGCGGTGGGCGTTGAAGA
>NZ_JAWOAI010000813.1:0-3109 GCF_033194735.1 Streptomyces sp. W16 | reverse complement strand
TGGCGGCGCTCGCCGGCGACCGGCGCACCGAACTCCTCGCGCTCTCCTTCCAGGCACAGACCGAGACCCTGATGGGCCATCCGGACGCCCCCCTCACCATCAAGCGCGCGCTGAAGGAACCCCAGGACCCGAGGGTGGCCTGCCATCACAACGGCGCCGGTTCGGCGCGGTTCCGCTGGCTGGTGATGAGCGATCAGCTGCCGGAGGCCCGCGCCACCATCACCGCGCTGCTGCGCGAGGTGCGGCGGCGCGGGTCGGTGGAGAGCGAGGTGCACTTCCTGCGCGGCTTCGCCGAGACCGAACTGCGCTCCGGGCACTGCGGTCGCGCCCTCGATTTGGCCCGCGAGGGCCTCCGGCTGGCCCGCGACTCCGGAATCGGCCAGACGGCGTCCGCGATGCTCACGGCGCTGGCCGAGGCCTCCGGCGGTGACGTGGAGGAGGCGCTCGCGCTGGCCCGGGAGGCGGTCGAGCACGCCGAGGAGGAAGGCGACCAGATGTATCTGTCCCGGGCCCTCGGCGCCCTGGGATACGCCCAGTTGGTCGCCGGGGACGCCCACGGCACCGTCCGCTCGCTGCGCCGGGTCCGCGAACTGGAGCAGGCCCTCGGGGTGACCGACCCGGCACGCGGACGCTGGCACGGTGACCTCGCCGAGGCCCTCGTCCTGATCGGCGAGACCGCCGAGGCCCAGGACGTCATCGACGTGACACGTGAACGCGCCCTGCGGCTCGGCCGCGAGAGCGTCCTGGCCGTACTCGACCGCGCCGAGGCCCTGGTGCGCGCGGCCCGTGGCGAACACGACGCGGCCGTGGCGCAACTGACGTCCGTTCAGGACCGGCTCGCCAAACTGGGCTACGGCCTGGAGGAGGCCCGCGCCGCCTTCGCACTGGCGTCGCTGCGCACCCGGCAGCCCGGACCCACGTCCTACGACGAGGCGACCCGTCTGTTCCGCCGCTGCCGTGCCCTGCCCTGGCTGCGGCAGGTGGACGAGGCCGCCGTCACCCGCGCACCGGAGCCGGCGCCCGCGGCCACCCCCGCGCCGCCCGCCCTGGACGGACTCGACGGGCTGGCCTCGATGGAGCGTCAGGTCGCCGCGCTCGTCATGGAGGGCGCCACCAACCGGGAGATCGCCGCCCGGCTGTTCATCAGCGTCAAGACGGTCGAGGCGACCCTGACCCGGGTCTACCGGAAGCTGGGGATCCGCTCGCGGGTGGATATCGTCCGACTGGCGGCGGGGCGCCGTCCGAACTGAGGACCCTACGGGTTTACTGTGCGGCGACCGAGGGTTTTCCCTGCCCAACTCCCCTAGGGGGTTCCCTCATTGGGAGCAGGGTGTGCCGGGTCATAGCTTGGAGATGTGCCGCTCGCCCGGGCATACGGGGGTCGGTCCCGCGACCCCCGTTGCACACCCCCACACCCGCGCGACCCCCCACCGGCAACCCTAATGAGGAGACTCATGTTCGGGCTCAACCGCGCAAAGAGAACCGCGGCCGTCGTCGCAGCAACCGCTGCCGCCGCCGCGACCGCACTGCTCAGCGCCCCCACCGCTGTGGCAGCCCCCCAGCCCATCGTCGGCGGTTCCACGACCACGACGACGGCGTACCCGTTCGTCATGCAGATCACGGACGCCTCGCAGAACCAGTTCTGCGGCGGCACGCTCGTCTCCGCCACCAAGGTGATCACCGCCGCTCACTGTATGGTCGGCGAGACCACCAGCAGCGTGCGCGTGGTCGGCGGCCGTACGTACCTCAACGGTACGAACGGCACCGTCAGCAAGGTCAGCAAGATCTGGATCAACCCCAGCTACACGGACGCCACCAACGGCGACGACGTGGCCGTGCTGACCCTGTCGACGTCGATGCCGTACACCACGGCGTCGTACGTCTCCTCCTCACAGACCAGCGTGTACGCGGCCGGCACCACCGCCCGCATCCTCGGCTGGGGCACCACCTCGGAGAGCGGCAGCTCCTCCAACCAGCTGCGGACGGCGACCGTGCCGACCGTGTCCGACACCAGCTGCAAGAGCTCCTACGGTTCGGACTTCATCGCGTCCGACATGGTTTGCGCCGGATACACATCCGGCGGCGTAGACACCTGCCAGGGCGACAGCGGCGGTCCCCTGCTCATCGGGGGCGTCCTGGCAGGGATCACTTCTTGGGGCGAGGGCTGTGCCGAGGCGGGTTACCCGGGTGTCTACACCCGGCTGACCACGTTCTCCAGCCTGGTGACCACGCAGGTCAACTCGTAACCCAGAAGAACTCCTGAGCACCCCTCAGGGAAATACCAGGGTGCGTTGCGGGCTTCCACGAGCAGCCCGCAACGCACCCTATCCATGTGCCCGCTACTTGTCGGCTGTGAGCTGCCCCGCCGCTCCCCAGCTGTCGGTGGGCACCTCGTGGATCCACACCTGCACGGTCTCGGCGGGGATCTTGTACGCGTCGACGAAGGCGTCGGTGACCCGCTTGACGAGGTCCCGCTTCAGCTCGACGTCACGCGGGCCCTGCTGGATGGTCACGATGGGCATGCTGAACTCCCTTGACTGGTGGGCCTGTTGGCTGACTCCAGTTCATCGCGTCAGGCGTCTCCGACCAAGAAGCAGCCCGCGACCGCAGCGATCAGTTCTCGTGATCGCCGCAGGCCAGCAGCAGGATGTCGAGATGCGGGGGCCGGCGCGCGGCAGGCACGGCGAGACCCGTCGACAGTGCGAGACCGGGCGCCTCGAACGGTACGAAGGCCACGCGCGGGTTGTGCAGCACGCGCGCGTGGGAGGCGTAGACGACCGTCCACAGCGGACGTGTGCCGATGGTGGCGAGCGTGTCCTGAAGGGACCCGCTCACCGGTCCGGGCAGCGGCTCGAACCCGGCCTCGTGAGAGGCGCCGACGACGAGGTCGACCAGCGCCGGGTTGTTCCGGCGCTCGGTGAGCGCGAGCGGCAGCGCGGCCAGCTCCCCGACGCCGATCTCGGACCGTCCGGCCAGCGGATGCGAGGCGGGCAGAGCCGCCACGAGGGGGTCGGCCCACAACGGCAGCACCCGTACACCCGGCACCGGTTCGACGGCCCGGACGAACGCCGCGTCCAGCTGCCCGCCCGCGACCCGGGCCAGCCGCTCG
>NZ_JAWOAI010000812.1:0-3136 GCF_033194735.1 Streptomyces sp. W16 | reverse complement strand
GCGCGACCCGCCGGGGACCCGGTGGAGTGCGCGATTCCAGCCACCCGGGGGGCCGCCGACGAGGTCGGCGTCTGACCAAGCACAGTCCGGGCTGGCACAATGGCCCGGCAAAGTGCAGACGTGAGGAGGCAACGGTGACGACGGCCGGCCCGCCCGTGAAGGGACGATCCACCCGCCAGCGTGCCGCCGTGTCGGCGGCGCTCAACGAGGTCGACGAGTTCCGCAGCGCCCAGGAACTGCACGACATGCTCAAGCACAAAGGCGACTCGGTCGGCCTGACCACGGTCTACCGCACCCTCCAGTCCCTCGCCGACGCCGGCGAGGTGGACGTCCTTCGCACCGACGAGGGCGAGTCCGTCTACCGCCGCTGCTCCAGCGGCGATCACCACCACCACCTCGTCTGCCGCGTCTGCGGCAAGGCGGTGGAGGTGGAAGGACCCGCCGTGGAGAAGTGGGCGGAGGCGATCGCGGCGGAACACGGCTATGTGAACGTGGCGCACACGGTGGAGATCTTCGGCACCTGTGCGGAGTGCTCCGCCGGTTGAGCGGAGTGCCGTGCGGGCCGGTGGGGGCTGGTCGCGCCCACGCGGCGGAGCCGCACATCGATACAGCCCCGCGCCCCTACGGGGCTCGGACAGCGCACCGGAGACCGCTCAGACGCGCGGCAGCTTGGTGTCCAGCAGGGCGCGTACCCGGTCCACGTCCTGCGGGGTGGACGCCCCCTGCTTGACGAGCACCATCGCGCAGGCCCCGATCCGGTCCGGGCTGCGCAATACGAAGCAGTGCTCCGTCTCGGCGTAACTGCCGTAATTGGCCCAGGACATGCGCGAGTCGATGTGCGCGCTGACCGTCCGCAGGCCCTCCTCGGCGACGGTCACCCGCATCACGCCGTGGTGCTGGTTGGCCCGCAGCAGCTGGCGGGCGGTCATGCCGGGCACCCGGAGCATCAGCAGCGGCCAGGCGATGAGCGCCACGCCGAAGGCGAAGCCGGTGCCGTCGCTGCCTGCCAGACCCGCGGTCAGCACGAGCACGCCCAGCACCATGACCGCCGCGAGGAAGACGGGGTGGTGGACGAACCCGGCCCGGCCGCGCTTGCGGAACAGCAGCCGGACGGCCTCGGTCATGTCCTCCAGCCGGAGTTGGTACTCCAGCACCACTTCACTCACGCGTTGCTCGACGCTCTGTCCCTGCTCCATCACGGCCCCTCCCCGTTACTGCGGTGACGAGCCGTGATAGTAACGCCAGATCCTGACAGGGGTGTTACTCGTTTCCCCGCATCGCCTGCTCCATCGCGAGCAGCTTCTCGTTCGGTACCGCGCCGCCGAACCGCCGGTCCCGCTGGGCGAATTCGACGCAGGCGCGCCACAGGTCACGGCGGTCGAAGTCCGGCCACAGCACGTCCTGGAAGACCAGCTCGGCGTAAGCGCTCTGCCAGAGAAGGAAGTTGGAGGTGCGCTGCTCGCCGCTGGGGCGCAGGAACAGGTCCACGTCCGGCATGTCCGGGTAGTACAGGTACTTCGCGAGGGTCTTCTCGTTGACCTTGGACGGGTCGAGCTTCCCGGCCTTCACGTCCTGGGCCAACGCCCGTGCGGCATCGCCGATTTCGGCCTGGCCGCCGTAGTTCATGCAGAAGTACAGCGTGAGCGCGTCGTTGTTCTTGGTCTGCTCCTGCGCGATCTGCAACTCCTTGGCGACCGACCGCCACAGCTTGGGCATCCGGCCCACCCACCGCACCCGGATGCCGAGTTCGTCGAGGGTGTCGCGGGTCTTGCGGATGAAGTCGCGGTTGAAGTTCATCAGGAAGCGCACCTCGTCGGGCGACCGCTTCCAGTTCTCGGTGGAGAAGGCGTACAGCGAGATCGCGCCGACACCCATCTCGACGCCGCCCTGCAGCACGTCCAACACCCGCTCGGCGCCGACCTTGTGGCCCTCCGTGCGCGGCAGCCCGCGCTGCTTCGCCCACCGCCCGTTCCCGTCCATGACGATCGCCACGTGCTTCGGGATCAGCTCACCGGGCAGCTTCGGTGCGGTGGCCCCCGACGGGTGCGGCTCCGGCGCCTTGTACTCGCGCCGCTGGCGCCCCAGGATCCCGCGTACAACCATGACGTTCCCGTCTCCCTCTACGACCTCTACGACTTACGACGACCTACGACGACCTACGACTTTTCCACGTACCGCAGCGAGCGCAGCCCGCGTTCCAGATGCCAGTGCAGATAGGCGGAGACCAGCCCGCTCCCCTCCCGCACATGCCGCGCCTCGCACGCGTCCGCCGTCTCCCAGTCTCCCGTGAGCAGCGCACCGAGCAGTTCGAGGGCCTGCGGCGAGGGTACGACGCTCCCGGCCACCCGGCAGTCGACGCAGACGACTCCGCCGGACGCCACGGAGAAGAACCGGTTGGGTCCCGCCATCCCGCACTTCGCACAGTCCCCGAAGCTCGGGGCGTATCCGTTGACCGCGAGCGACCGCAGCAGAAACGCGTCGAGAATCAGATGCGGCGCGTGCTCCCCGCCGGCCAGCGTCCGCAGCCCGCCCACCAGCAGCAGATACTGCTGCACGGCGGGCTCGCCCTCGTGGTCGGCGAACCGCTCCGCCGTCTCCAGCATCGCCGTACCCGCGGTGTACCGCGCGTAGTCGCTCACGATCCCGCCACCGTACGGAGCGATCGTCTCACTCTGTGTGCACAACGGCAGCCCGCGGCCGATCAGTTCGCTCCCCCGCGCGAAGAACTGCACGTCCACATGCGAGAAGGGCTCCAGCCGGGCTCCGAACTTCGACTTGGTCCGCCGCACCCCGCGCGCCACCGCGCGTACCCGCCCGTGACCCCGCGTGAGCAGCGTGATGATCCGGTCCGCCTCACCCAGCTTCTGGGTCCGCAAGACAATGCCGTCGTCCCGGAAGAGACTCATCGGGCACCCCCGGGGGGTTTCTGCTGGGGGTACGGGGGTCGCCCCCCGGGAGACTGCAGCATGATCCGGTCCGCCTCACCCAGCTTCTGGGTGCGCAGCACGATGCCGTCGTCGCGGAACAGACTCATGGCGCCCATTGTCCCCTACGGCTCCGCGCCCCCACGACGCGTCCGGGTATCCGGGCAACGCCGCGTCAAGGCACCTCGCCCCGGCTGCGGGCGTTCGCGTAC
>NZ_JAWOAI010000811.1:0-3144 GCF_033194735.1 Streptomyces sp. W16 | reverse complement strand
GGCGGTGATCAGCGAGACCGGACTATCGTACTTCGGTCTGTGAGTGCAGCCCCCGGACGTGTCCCCCGGCCCGCTGATCGCGGCGGCCTCCACCGCGGCCCGCCCGGTGGTCGCGTCCGGCCTGGCCCTGAAGTCGCCGCCCCGGCCCAGGTCGAAGACACAGGCCGCGGGCACCACCGGCACGACATGCGTCGGATCCACGCCCACCCGCACCCCGCGTCCCTGCTCCTCCAGCCAGGCCATCACCCCGGACGCGGCATCGAGCCCGTACGCGCTGCCGCCGGTCAGCACGATCGCCTCGACGCGCTGCACCAGGTTGCGCGGATCGAGCGCGTCGGTCTCCTTGGTGCCGGGTCCGCCGCCACGCACGTCCACCGCGGCCACCGCCCCACCCTCCGGCGCGAGCACCACGGTCGTACCGGTGAGCCAACCGTCCCCCGACCGCGTCGCGTGGCCCACCCGCACCCCGGCCACGTCCGTCAATGCGTCAACTGTCATGGAACTCAGTCTCACGCAGCGCGCGTCGGATCCGGGGACCGTTGGCGCGGTGCGGGTAGCTGTTCTGGTGCTGGTCGGCTGGGTGTGGGGTGTTGTTGTGGTGCCGGTTGGCAGGGTTCGGGGTGTTGTTCCGGTGTCGGTGGGCCGGGTGCGGAGGGTTGTGTCGGTGCTGGTCGGCCGGTTGTGGATGGTTGTTCCGGTGGCCGTTGGCTGGGCGTGGCCGGTGGTCGTTCCGACGTGGGCGGTCGGTCCCGTCGAGGTCAGCCCACCGACGCCGTCGCCTCCGCCTTGCTTCCCGCGCCGGCCGTGAGTGCGGTCAGGGTCGTGCCGACCGCCACCGTCAGCGCCGACACCAGGCCCGCCGCGAGCACCGCCCAGGAGCCCAGGAAGGTGCAGCAGATCACCAGCAACGCCGCCACGGGAAGCACCAGTTGCTGGGCGACGCCCACCTTGTAGTGACGGGCGTGCAGCGCCCATACGCTGAGCAGGTACAGCGCCGTCGGCAGGGTCACCGCGGCGGACGCGGCCACTGTGGAGATGTGCGCCTTGCCGATGGCTTCCGTGACCGCCACCTCCAGTCCGGCGCCGATCGTGGCCGCCGACGCGAAGATCAGATAGTGGCCGTACCCCCACAGGAACGCCTGCTTGTTGGACCGGAGATGGCCGTGGATCGGCACCACGAAGTAGATCCACCAGGCGGCGAACACGATCAGCAGCCCACCCGCAGCGATGGGCAGTAGTTCGCCCAGCGCGTCGTTCTCGTCCACTCCCGACCTCACGGCGACCGTGGCCGCCGCGATCGTCTCGCCCAGCACGATGATCGTGAACAGCCCGTACCGCTCCGAGATGTGGTGCGGATGCCACGGCGTAGGGAAGTCGTTCTCCGCGTAGCGCGGCACACACAGCTCGGCGATCACCATCACGAGGAACACCCAGCCGCGGGCCGGTTCCGGCAGGACCACCAGGCCCGTCCAGCCGACCATGCAGAGCAGCACGCCGCCCGCGTACCGCAATGCCATCGTCCGCTCCGGCCCGGTGGCGGCCCGTGCCGCCCGCAGCCACTGCGTGGCCATCGCCAGCCGCATGATCACGTAGCCGAGCCAGACCACCAGGTAGTCGTGCTGCTCGAAGGCTCGCGAGACCCCGGCCGCGAGGACCAGGACGCCGGCGATCTGCACCAGGGTGACGACCCGGTAGAGCACGTCGTCGTTGTCGTACGCCGAGGCGAACCAGGAGAAGTTCATCCAGGCCCACCAGATCGCGAAGAACTGCATCGCGTAGCTGAGGACCCCCTGCCCCGCGTGCCCCTCGGCCACGGCGTGCGCCAGCTGGACGCCCGCCTGCGCGATCGCCACGACGAAACACAGGTCGAAGAAGAGCTCCAGCGGCGAGGCGACCCGGTGCGGTTCGTCCCGGCCACGAGCGGTGAGCGGGCGCAGGGGTCTTGGAATCTCGGACGTCATGGGCACAAGCACAGCAGATAACGGCACGGTTTTCAGGGGTGGCCGGGTCGGCCGGGACCGACGGGGCGGACCGCGGCGACGTCAGACGCCCCTTCGGCCGTACCCTGGAGGCATGAGTACCGCCCCCGCCCCCGAGCCGCGCGATCCGAAGCCCGTGCTGGTCTTCGACGACCCGTTGAGCCGGCCCTCGTCGGACGACACGGATCGCGGGTGGGGCGAGCGGGCCGAGGGTGAGGGCGGCGCGGCCGACCTCAAGCGTTTCCTCGACGAGAAGCCGCCCCACCACATCTGAGCCGTCGGCTACGGCTCCCACCACGTCCGAGCCGCCGGCTACGGCTCCCGGTGTCCGTTGCCGCGCTGGGCGACGAGCGCGTCGCGGATCTCCTTGAGGACTTCCAGCTCGGTGATCTCGATGACCTCGTGCGTGCCCTCCTTGGCCTTGCGCTGGGCCTCCGCGCGGGCCAGGTACTTCGACATCGGCAGGACCATCAGGAAGTAGACCACCGCCGCGGTGATCACGAAGCTGAGGGCGGCTCCCAGGACGGAGCCCCACATCAGCTGGATGCCCTTGTCGCCCGAGCAGGAGCTGCTCAGACACGAGCTGTAGGTGTCCAGGTTCTGTGTGCCGATCGCGCCGACGAGCGGGTTGATGATTCCCTTCACCACCGAGTTGACGATGTTCGTGAAGGCGGCGCCGATAACGACCGCGACTGCCAGATCGACGACGTTCCCGCGTGTCAGGAAGGCCTTGAAGCCCTGCCAGACGCCCGGTTCCTTCTTCTTCTCGCTCAACTCGGAGCCTCTTCTCGCACGTGCACTGTGTGGAACGAACAGCTCCGCAACCTACGTCAATGCGTGGCCGACGTGTCCAATTCAGTAGCTCGAACGAGGGACTTGACACGAATTCGCACATGCGCCGGAAGGCGCGGCTCACGATACGGAGAGCGCGGCTCAGCACATCGTCACCGCCAGCCGTGCCGTGGCACTCGCACCGGCCAGCCGCGCCGCCGTGGCGCGCGGCACCGAGAGCACCACCAACGCCCCGCTGCCGGCCGCCTCGTCGAGCGGCTCGGGCACCTTCGTCACCCGTGCCCCGCGCGCGACCACTTCGGCGTCACCGCCCGCCGCCGTGTCCTCCGCCGCGATCACATCGACGCGGTCGCCGGACCGCAGCAGCCGGACC
>NZ_JAWOAI010000810.1:0-3147 GCF_033194735.1 Streptomyces sp. W16 | reverse complement strand
CGGGTCCCCGCTGCCGCCGACGGACGCGTCCCCCGAGGCGATCGGGCCGACCACGACCCGCGGTCCGGCGTTCCGGGGACCGCTGGGCGGACGCTCGTACACCTTCTCGGTCCAGTAGGTGTAGTTGAGGCGCATGCTGTCACCGAGCGCGGCCACCCCCTCGTGCGCCAGGTGGCTGTGGTCGGGGCGGGGCCGACAGCTCTGTTCCAGTTCGTCGTACGTGTAGCCGTGCAGTCGGTTGGAGATCACCACGTCGCCGGGCACGAGGTCGGGGGCGATGGCGCAGCAGGCTCCGACGAAGACCACCGTCTCGGGCTGGTGCTCCTCGATCGTGGCGGCGACGGCGTTGGCGACCCCGTCGCGGCCGGCACAGGGCTGGGCCACCACCACCTCGTAGGCGCTGCTGCGGCCCACGGCCTGGACGCTGGTGCGCAGCCACGCGCATCCGGTGCCGTGCAGTGCGGTCTCGGTGTGCGCGCCGGAGGTCTCCAGATGCCGGCGCAGCGCGTCATGGGCCTCGGGCAGGAGCGTGATGAGCGCGATGTCGCACCGGCGTCCCGGGGTGGGCGGGCGGGCCGCGGCACCCCGCTCCCCGGCCGTCACGGCGCGGTCCTCCAGCCGGCGGCGCTCGACGAACTCGTTGTCCACGTCACGGCCGATGACCGTGACCTGTTCGTCCTGGGACAGGTGGCCGATGGACCGGCCCTGGAAGGTGACCTGCCGTGCCACTCCGGGGCCGAGGAAGTACGGCAGGATCACCAGCCGGCCGTCGGCGCGCAGGCGTTCGGCGATGTCGTACTCCTCCCGGCAGTACTCGCTCTCCCAGTAGTGCTGGCTGATGAGCGGCAGGAACACCCGGCACGCGGCCACGTTCGCGTACAGCTGGCTGCGCCAGTCGGCACCGAGCTCGATGGTGTTGCGGCGCAGGTAGTGGAAGTACGACAGGTTCTGCAGTTCGAGGCTGCGGCCGATGCGCTGAGCCAGCGCGTCGTCCCCGCGGGCGTTGCTGAGGAAGATGCTGCCCTGGGCCCGGCCGAGGCTGCGGAAGTATCCGACGCCCTCCTCGTAGGTCTCGAACTCCAGCCGTGGCTGGTAGAACCGGGCCACCAGGTCCTGAACCCGGCCGGCGAGTTCCTCCGGGTGGCTCCAGTGGACCGTGATGCGGTCCGCCGGCTCGGCCGCCCGGAGGGCGGCTCCGCTCACCAGTTTCGACGGCTGCGGCACATACCGGCCGTCGGGTGGATCGTGGATCAGTTTGAGGGTCGGCCGGAAGCGGCCGCTCAGCTCGGGGAAGACCCAGGGCACCGCGTGGGGGGAGGCGACGTCGACGACGACGAAGTCGCACTCGTCGACGGCGAGCAGGAACTCGAAGAGATCCTCGAATTCGAGACTGATGGTGCGGGCGCGGTATCCGACGTCCTCGACCGCCCGCCGGATGAGCGGCTCGGCGGCCCGGTACGCGGGGTCGTCGGGCAGGATCAGTCCGACCGTGCCGAGCAGTCCCTTGGCGGCGCCGCCGGCCGGACCGCTCCGGCTGGTGAGGCGTGCGATCGCGGGCTTCACCTCGCCCGCGGCGGGGAGTTGGCGGCGGTTGAACACGATGCGCTGCTCGTCGGCCACCGGGAAGAACCCGGCCGACACACCGGTCTCCATGAACACGAGCCTGGGCTTTCTCGCCTGCAGCGCGAGGTCGTGCTCGTGCACCATGAACGGCGAGGCGCGGTACCGGCGTTCCTCCTGACGATGCGTCACCACGCCGACAAAGCAGGCGCTCTGATCCATCATCAGTTCCAGATGGGTGGGCGAGAGGGGATTGGTCTTCGGGTCGACCGCGAAAGTGAAACCCTCGTTCCAGAAGAGGTTCCAGAAGTGTTCGTTCAGATCCCGGTCCTCTGCCCAGTAGCTGTGACTGAAATAGGCCGGTATCCGGCTGAGGCCCGCCATCACTTCTCCCCACCGTCGGCTCACCCATCCCCCTGCACGCCCCCGACTACACCCCGAACTCCAAAAAATGCGGCGAAAACCCGCTGAACCAGTCGAGACGCATCAGAGGCAACTGCCTAGACTGGTACATGACTTCGCCGCACTCCGCGCGTCCTCTCATAGCCGTCGTCGGCAGCACCGACCCCGGTCGCACCTTCTCCCACCCCCTCAGGGCCACCGATCTCGCTCCCGAGGCCTGTCGGCAGCTGGGCAGAGAGCTCGCCCGGGCCAGTTGTGATCTGGCCGTCTTCTCCAGCAGCTCCGAGTACATCGAGACCGATGTCGTGGCCGGGTACGCGGACGCCTGCACCGAGGCGGAGCCCGGCCGGGTGGCGGCCTTCCCGCCGCGCCACAGCGACGTCGACTTCGGCCTGGCGCCGGACGTCCACGTCAGCCTGGAGATCCTCCGCGACAGCAGCGGCGAGTGGGAAGTGGCGTTCTACCACACCCTGTTGAGCTGCGACGGCGTGCTGCTGATGGGGGGCGGCCAGTCCACCAGGGTGTCCGGGATCATCGCCCTGTCGCAGCGTCTGCCGCTGGTGACGGTGGCCGCGTTCGGCGGCGGGGCCGGCCAGGTGTGGATCAACTTCGACAAGGTCCGCAACGACGCGGACGACTCCGACATCCGCCTGATGGGCGACAACTGGTCCTCGGCGTCCGCCTCCCGGCTGATCGCCTGTCTGCTCAGACAGCGGGAACGCAGGCTGCGCACCCTCGCGGAACGCGCGCGGGACGAACGCACGGCGGCCCGGCGGTCGGCCAGGGGGCTCGCCGTGGCGGCCGTGTGCATGCTGGTCTCCGTCGCGGCCCTGGTGACGGCCCGGCAGTCGCGGCAGGCGGGCGCCCTGGATCTGCTGGTCCTGGTGGGCGCCCCGCTGGTGGCCTCGGCCGCGGGCGCGATCCTGCGCAACTCCTTCGAGAGCGACGTGCGGTGGGGACGTGCGGCGGTACGGGGGCTGGGTGCCGGGCTGGTCTGCGTCCTGCTCTACGTCGCTTCCCAGCTGCTGACCGTCCCCGCCCTCCTCGACCATCTGGACGTGCGCCGACTGCTGTTCTTCACCATTCCGCTCGGCTTCACCGCGGGCTTCACCTTCGACCTGGTCTTCGAGCGGCTGCGCACCGGCGCGGCGGGCCCGCCGTCCGTCCCCCCGCCCGACCCGCTGG
>NZ_JAWOAI010000809.1:0-3147 GCF_033194735.1 Streptomyces sp. W16 | reverse complement strand
CCCCCGCCGGTACAGCGCGAGGCCCACCAGGGCCAGCAGCACCGGCACCCCCGCCGGAACGGACGGCGTCACCGTCACCCCGACCGCCACGGCCGCACCGAGCAGCGCGGCCCGCCGTACCCCCGCGTCCTTGCGCACCGCGGGCAGCGTCAGGGCCACGAGGACGGCGGGGAAGGCCGCGTCCAGGCCGTAGGCGTCGGTGTCGCCGAGTGCGCCTCCGGCGAGCGCCCCGATCAGCACCCCGGTGTTCCAGGCCGCGAACAGGCCGAGCCCGGAGACCCAGAACGCCGTCCGGCGGCGTAGCGGATCCTGCTGTGCGAGGGCGAAGGCCACCGTTTCGTCGGTCACGAGGTGCGCGCCGGCCAGTCGGGAGAACCAGCCGCTGCCCAGGATGTCGGCCACGGCCAGGCTGTACGCCGCCGTGCGGGTGTTGAGCAGCAGGCCCGTGGCCGTCGCGGCGAGCGGGCCGCCGCCGGCGAGGAGTACGGCGACCGCGCTGAACTGGGCGGAGCCCGCGTAGACCACCAGGGACATGACCACCGGGACCCAGGCCGGCAGCCCGCCGGCCACCGCGATCGCGCCGAAGGAGACTCCCACGATGCCGCCGGCCAGCCAGATGAGGGAAGCGTCCCGGATTATCTCCGGGAGCACCGCAGGAGAGGAGGGTGTTCGGTCTGCCGTACGCATGTTCTCTAGAATGAACAGCAGAGGATGCGTTCGTCAAGGCGAACGATCGTACCGATGGAGCGAACATGACGTCTGATGCGTCCCGTGTGCCGACCCGGCTCCCGCTGGACTGGATCGCCGCCGCGCTGCGCCGCGAGCGCACCCGTGCGGGGCTCTCCCTCTCCGAGCTGGCCAAGCGGGCCGGTATCGCGAAGTCCACGCTGTCGCAGCTGGAGGCGGCCGGCGGGAATCCGAGCATGGAGACGATCTGGGCGCTGGCCGTCGCGCTCGGGGTGCCGTTCAGTGTGCTGGTGGAGCCGCCGGCGCCGTCCGTGCAGGTGATCCGGGCGGGGGGCGGGCCGACCGTCCACTCCGAGCAGTCCAGCTACACGGCCACGCTGCTCTCGGCGAGCCCGCCGGGGGCGCGGCGGGACATCTACTACGTGTGGCTGGAGCCCGGGACCGTGCGGGACTCCGAACCGCACATCCCGGGGACGGTGGAGCACATCGTCGTCAGCGCGGGTCGGGTGAAGGCCGGGCCCAAGGGGGACGGCCAGGGCGGCGGAGTGGAGCTCGGGCCCGGGGACTACATGGCGTACCGGGGCGATGTGCCGCACACCTACGAGGCGCTGGCGGCCGGGACCATGTTCGTGCTGATCATGCAGCACGTGTGAGGTCTCGGGTCTCCGTGCGGGGAAAGGCAGGAGCCCCGTCGCCTTGCGGCGCGGGGCTCCTTGGGTATTGCTTTCCGTTCCGGATCAAAGCACCAGGCTCCGAGACCGAATGACTGCGATCAGGTGACTCAGACGGGGGTGACGTTCTCCGCCTGCGGGCCCTTCGGGCCCTGGGTCACGTCGAAGGAGACCGCTTGGTTCTCCTCAAGCGAGCGGAAGCCGCTCGCGTTGATCGCGGAGTAGTGAACGAAGACGTCGGGGCCTCCGCCTTCTTGGGCGATGAAGCCAAAGCCCTTTTCGGCGTTGAACCACTTCACGGTTCCGGTAGCCATAAGCCCTCCTTGGGCCCAAAGGGTTGCCCTGCTCCAGAACCCTGCAAGTGTGAAAACAAGTCCCGCACTACTGCATACGTCTGAAAACGACTAGAGCCTGCGGTTACATGCTCCGCAGGCTCTGTACTGCAAGGGAAACCAAACTGCAACTTGGCGGCGAGCCTAGCATGTGGGCAGCCGAAAGCAATAGAGGCCAAGATCACATCACCCGGACGTTTGAAGATCGCCAAAGGCTTGACTGTGGGGCCGAAGTATGGAGCGTACCTCATGAGGTCTAGCCTCACGTTGTGGACAATTCTCGCACCCGGCCGCGCGTCGGCCACATCCAGTTCCTGAACTGCCTGCCCCTGTACTGGGGGCTCGCGAGGACAGGCACCCTTCTCGACATCGAGCTGACGAAGGACACCCCGGACAAGCTCAACGAGAAGCTGGTGCAGGGCGACCTCGACATCGGGCCCATCGCCACCGCCGAGTTCCTCAAGAACGCGGACGACCTGGTCGTCTTCCCCGACATCGCCGTCGGCTGCGACGGCCCGGTGATGTCCTGCGTGATCGTCTCGCAGGTCCCGCTGGACCAGCTGGACGGCCGCCGGGTCGCCCTGGGCTCGACCTCGCGGACCTCCGTGCGGCTCGCCCGGCTGCTCCTGGCCGACCGCTACGGCGTCCAGCCCGACTACTACACGTGCCCGCCCGACCTGAGCCTGATGATGCAGGAGGCCGACGCCGCCGTACTCATCGGCGATGCCGCGCTGCGCGCCTACCTGCTCGACGGGCCCCGCTTCGGGCTCGAAGTGCACGACCTCGGCGCGCTGTGGAAGGAGTGGACCGGGCTGCCGTTCGTCTTCGCCGTGTGGGCCGCCCGCCGCGAGTACCTGGAGCGCGAGCCGGTCATCACCCGCAAGGTCCACGAGGCCTTCCTCGCCTCCCGCGACCTCTCCCTGGAGGAGGTCGGCAAGGTCGCCGAACAGGCCGCCCGCTGGGAGGACTTCGACGAGGAGGTCCTGGAGCGGTACTTCACCACCCTCGACTTCAGCTTCGGCGCACCCCAGCTGGCCGCGGTCACCGAATTCTCCCGCCGGCTGGGGCCGGCGAACGGTTTCCCGGCCGACGTGAAGGTGGATCTGCTCCGGCCGTAGCAAACCGGGACAGCGGATCTGCTCCAGCCGTAGGAACCGGAGGGGTGCGGCGCACTACCCTGCTGGAAGTCGTACGGGGGAGGGGTGGACGGCATGCAACCGCTCGGCATCGACGAACCCACGGTCGTGGGGCCCTACCGGCTGCTCGGACGGCTCGGCTCCGGCGGGATGGGCCGGGTCTATCTCGGGCGCAGCGCGGGCGGTCGTACGGTCGCGGTCAAGATCGTGCATCCGCACTTCGCGCTCGACGAGGAGTTCCGCGCCCGCTTCCGCCGCGAGGTCGACGCCGCGCGCCGGGTGGGCGGCGCCTGGACCGCGCCCGTCCTTGACGCGGACCCG
>NZ_JAWOAI010000808.1:0-3150 GCF_033194735.1 Streptomyces sp. W16 | reverse complement strand
TTGCCAGGACGTCGGCAGGAGTGCGGTCGTCGCCCGCACCATCGCCGCCGCCCGCGCCGGCCGCGTCGCCGTACTCGTGGCGTACTACATCCCGAACCGCGACTGCGGCCAGTACTCGCTGGGCGGTGCCCCCACCGCAGCCGCCTACCGCGCCTGGATCGACGAGTTCGCGACCGCCCTCGGCGACCGGGGCGCCTACGTCATCGTCGAACCCGACGCCGTCGCCCAGGTGGTCGCCGGCTGCACCCGGGTCGTGGCGAACGACCGCTACGCCCTGCTCGCGTACGCCGTCGACCGCCTCAGACGCCGGCCGCGCACCCACGTCTACCTCGACGCCGGCAACTCCGGTTGGATCCCCGAGGCCTGGCGACTGGTCGACGCGCTGAAGGCGTCCGGCGTCGCCTGTGCCGACGGGGTCGCCCTGAACGTCTCCAACTTCCAGACGAACAAGGCGAGTTCGACGTACGGCGACCAGCTCTCCAAGGACCTCGCCGGCAAGCACTACGTCATCGACACCAGCCGCAACGGCAACGGCCCCTACTCCGGCACCGACACGTGGTGCAATCCGCCCGGCCGCGCACTGGGCACCCCACCGACGACCCGCACGGACAACCCCCTTCTCGACGCCTACCTGTGGATCAAACGCCCCGGCGAGTCCGACGGCGCCTGCCGGGGCGGCCCGGCGGCGGGCCAGTGGTGGCCGTCGTACGCCTTGGAACTGGCCCGCAACGCGGGCCCCTGACCTAGGAGTTGGGCTCCCACACGTACCGCACGTCCGGCTCCCGCTCCTCGTTGGTGCTGCCGTCCGTGAACTCGACGGCGACGAAACCGTGCCGCTCGTAGAACCGGTGGGCGGGCTTGTTCACCTGGAAGGTCCACAGCCGCAGGCCCCCCGGACTCCGCTCCTTGGCCAGCTCCACGAACCGGTCCCCGAGGCCGCGCCCGCGCCAGTCCGGATCGAGGTAGAGCTGCGACAGCAGATCGCCGTTGAGCACCATGAGTCCGACAATTCCGCCGCCGTCCCCCGCGTCGGCCACCCAGACCTCGCGCAGCGGCACGACGACGTCCCGGAAGTAGTCGCGCACGTCCTCGGCGGACCGCGGGCTGACGACGGTCGGCAGTGCGGCGGCGAAGGACCGCAGCCACACGTCGGCGGCGGGGCGAGCATCGGGGGCGGTCGCCCGGCGGAGGGTGACGTCCGGCTCGGCGCCGGGGCTCACGGCTGCGCCACTTCTTCCGGTACGACGGCCGTCGCCGTGATCTCCACGAGCTGGCCCGGATACCCGAGGCACGCCACACCGACGAGCGTGGACGAGTGCGGCCCCGCGCTCAGCCCGGAGGCCTCGACCACCTCCCACACGGCGGACAACACCGAGGGCTCACTGCTCACGACGTAGACGTCGGTCGCCACGACATGCCCCAAGTCGCTGCCGACGGAGCGTAGTTGGGCACCCAGATTCACGAGCACCTGCTCGGCCTGCCGCACCGCGTTCCCCTCGCCGATCACCTTGCCATCGGCGTCGAGGGGCACCGAACCGGCGAGAAAGGCGAGCCTCGTACCGGCTTCGACGACGGTGGCGTGGGAGTACTTGGGCGGCGGAAAGAGACCGGGGACGGTGACGCGTTCGAGCACGGGGTCTCCCAGGGGCGGGGGTTGGCGGCAGGGCGGCGCGCTGCAGGACGTCAGCGGATCACGTGGACGACGGCGCCCGCATCCGAATTACCTGCAGGCCACGGACAGTCGGCGTCTGGTGCAGCCGGAGCGCCGCCGGATTCCGGGAGCGGGGTGTCCACCCGCCACCCCTCCTCCCGCGCCACGCGCTCGAAGACCCCGATCTTGTACGCCAGTCCTTCCGGTTCGCCGATGTCGCATGACCGGTGTGCCCTGTCCCGCTCCTCCTCTCCACGTACCAACGGCCGTCCCCGTACGGCCAGATGCAGCGCCAGGGTCGATCGCGCGTACCGGCGTACTGCGTCGAGCCGGTCCGGCAGGTGTCGGTACTGCTCCGTCTCCCGCAGGACGAGCCGGCCATCGGTGTCCCCGGCCACGAGGAGCGGGGCGAGATCCGCCCCGGAGTCGTCGCCCGGGCTCGCCAGAAACACCAACTCGCCCTCGGACTCCCGGACTTCGTACCGGGGCAGGTATGACAGCCGGGCCAGTCCCAGCGCGTCCTTCCACGAGGTGACCCACAACCCGCGGCCCAGGTAGTAGCGGACCGTCCGCTGCCAGGTCCAGTAGGTGGCCAGACGGAATCCGTGCAGCTCTTCGGCGCGGCAGGCCTCGTACACCGTGTCCAGCGCGGCCGAGGCCAGCCCCTGGCGTCGGGCAACGGGATGGACGGACAGCGACGAGACATGCAGCGCGCCCGAGCCGCTCGGCCAGGTGGCGACGGCGATCGTCCCCACCGGCCCGCGCTCGCCGCCGGGCTGCCAGATCCAGTACCTCCGGCAGAAATCCTCGTCGTACCTGTGCTCACGCCCGGTTGTCCCCAGCCGCGCCCGCAGCCGCTTCTCGATCGACACCGTGAGCGAGTCGGGATCGACGCACACGCCGAGGGCGCCCTCGGCGAGCGAGGCCAGATCCCAGAGGCCGAAGCGGCGGCCTCCGCCGAGCGAGACGGGACGCAGCCCGGGAGCGGCGGCCAAACGCTCGTGCACACGCTGGACTTGATCATCCTTCATGGCCCCGGAGCGTAGGGTCGCCGTCGGCGGTCGGCCGAGGGCGTCGGGGACATCGCCCGGGCATGTCATTCCGGAGGTGGACCGCACTCCCGTTCAGGCAACTGGCGTTCGCACTCCTGTGCAAGGAGCGGGTACGCCTCGACGATGGCCGCGTCGAGCCGCCGCCTGAGCAACTCCTCCGCCGCGGCCCGCCCGGCACTCCCGAGCCCGTTCAGAAGCTCGTCGTAACGAGCCAGCCGGTGACGCAGATACTCGACCTTCCAACGGTCGAGGACGGCGGGATCGGTGCTCTCGACTGTGCCGGGATCCGGCGACGGCCCCCATCGCTCGTATCCCCGTCCCCGCTCCTTGTGGTGCTCGATTGCCAGTCCCGCCAGCCGGTGCGGAGCCAGGCGCGGTACGTCGATCGGCTCGGCCGCGATCCGCGCCAGCACCTCGCGCCGCCTGCGCCGAGCGGCGGCCCGCGCC
>NZ_JAWOAI010000807.1:0-3157 GCF_033194735.1 Streptomyces sp. W16 | reverse complement strand
GGCCGGGATCGGCGCGGGCAGCGTGCTGTTGGCGACGCTCGGCATGTGGACGGTGGCGGCCAGGCGCCGCGCCGCCACATAGCCGCCGTACCCCTCTTGGCACCGGTCGGTCAGACGCGGGTCAGCGCCCAGAACCCCACGGCGTAGCAGGCCAGCGCCAGCAGCAGGATCGGTATCGCCACCTTCGCGGGCGGTCCGGGGCGGCGCCGGGCGCGCCTGCCACGGCGCTGCGGAAACGGTGGCGCGGTAGGCGGAACCAGCGGGACCTGGGCGGTGTATGAAGCAGTAGAGGGTTCGGCGCGCGGCTGGGGGGAGGGCAGGACATGTGGGATCTGCGGAGCCTGCGGGGGCGGCAGATGGAAGCTGCCGGTGTCCGACATCGGGGTCGGAGTCGGGGTCGGAGTCGGGCTGGGGGTCGGTGTCGACACGGACGGCTGGGAGACGATGTCCTGCCGTGGGTCGAGGAGGACGGAGTCCGCACCGTTCGTACCCGCACCTACACCCGCACCTGCACCTGTACCCGTTCTCGCACCGCTCTCGGGTCCCGTCACACGAGACGTGGTCGACCCCGTGTCCACCCCGGAAGCCCGCCTCAGCGGACCCTCGGGCGCGAACCCCGTTGGCAGCGGCCCCACTTGGTCGAAGATCTCGATCAACTCGTCGTCGGGGCCGGGCTCCGGCAGGAGTTCCACGGCCGCCGCGAGGGCCTTGCGCGCCCCCGTGGCCGTACGGAAGCGAGCCTGTGGATCGGGCTGCAGCAACATCGCCACGACCTGCCACAGCGGCTCGGGAACGCTCTTGGGCGCCCCAGGGGTCCCGTGCTCGGCGAAGTACTGGATGAGCGCCTTGGAGTCCGGCTTGGCCCCCTCCAACAGATACAGCGCCACCAGTCCTACGGCGAACAGGTCGGCGGGGAAGTCGGGTTCCGCGCCCATCATCTGCTCGGGCGCGAGGTAACCCGGCGTCCCCACCACGAGGTTGGTCTCCGTCAGGCGCGCTTCGCCCAGCCGCATCGCGATGCCGAAGTCGGACAGGCGCAGCCGTGGGCGGGCCGTGCCGGTGGCTTCGAGGAGCAGGTTGGCGGGCTTGATGTCACGGTGCACGACGCCTTCCGCGTGTACCGCGGCGAGGCCGGAGAGGAGCTGGTCGAGCAGCGTGCAGACGAACGAGGGGGGCAACGGGCCGTAGTCCCCGATGAGATGGACCAGCGAACCGCCGGCCACCAGGTCCATGGTGAACAGGACCTTGTCGTCGTCGGCGGCCCAGCTGGCCGGTGCGAGCACATGGGGGTGGTCGATCCGCAGCGCCTGTTCCCGTACGAAGCGCAGCAGCGAGTGCGCGTCGCTCTGCTGCAGGACCTTGGCCGCGACATAGCGGCGACGGCGGTGGTCCCAGGCGCGCCAGACCGCGCCGACACCTCCGCGCCCGATCGGGTCGACCAGTTCGTACCGGCCGGCGAAGACCTCACCCATGGCTGTACGTCGCTCCTCCCCCTTCGGTTACCTCCGTTGCTTCCCCCGAGACGAGCGATACGACTCCCCCTTACGGCAGTTGCCGTGTGCCCGGCTGCCGAACCCCCGATCGACGGCCGGGCCGTGCTGCTCAGCTCTGGTGGGACTGGTAGTGCGCGACCGCGTCGGAGGTACGGCCCGCGCCGTACACCCGGAGGAACTCTGCCAGTTCGGGGTGGCTCGGGGCGAGGGTGTCAGCCGCGTCGATGATGTCGCCGGCGGCGGCCACCGAGCGCAGCAGCGACTGGATCTCGCGGACCACCCGTTTGACCGTGGGCGCTCCCGAACTGCTCGTCGTGGTCGTGGTGTTGCTGAGCACCGAGCCCCCCTGGGACTTCTTGATCTCGTCCATCCGCTCGGTCGCCTCGGCCGCGCTCACGCTGCCGTCCGCGACCTGCCCCGCCAGGTCCTGCAGCAACTGCACCCGCTGCACCACCGCGGGATTGCCGATCTTCGCCCGCTGACCACTCATCAGCTGGGACAACATCGGCGCGGACAGTCCCAACACCCCCGCAAGACGAGCCTGGTTGAGGCCAAGATCGTCGATGAGCTTACGGAAGAGCGCCCCCAAAGGCTCCCCGTACCAATTCCGCTGCAGCTCCCGCGCTCTGGCGGTGGCTTCCTGCTGTGCGGCGTCCATTGCGTCTCCCCATCGCTTCCCCAAAACCGCGGTTCGCTCTAGCGAACCACGACGAGCATCTTACGGAGAGTGGTCGTCCACCGGGAGCCCCATCTTTTTGCGAGATACCGGGGGTGACCCGGTACTCTGGTCTCCGAAGCCCACCGGTATGCGGTTGTGCCGGTCGGACGCTTCCCTAGCGGGGCCTTAGCTCAGTTGGTAGAGCGCTGTCTTTGCATGGCAGATGTCAGGGGTTCGACTCCCCTAGGCTCCACACCCCGCACCGGCCGGTCGCCCTCAGTGGCGTCCGGCCGGTGTTTGTTTGTGCCCGCGAGGTGACGTGCGCCACATAAATGGCTGCTCGTCGTTGCAGTTGTTTGCGCAAATATCGATGCTGGGCGAGGTCCGTCGGGTCGTTGTGGCGGTGGCCGGAGTGGTGTGGGGAACGTGTGTCCCGATGTGCGGGACGTGTGTGAGCTGGCTGAATACGGTCGCGTAATCAGGGATGTGCGGTCCGTTAAGGGAGTCTGTGCGGTACTTGTACACCTGGGGCGTTGCAAACGTCATCGTGGCCGGCTTGCGTAAATCAAGGGAGTTTCTCCGCCCGCGCGACTGTTCCACGTGAAACATCGCGGTGGGGCAGGAGACCCTCAAGTCTCCTGCCCCACCGCGATGTTGACCGTACGCCGGACGTCAGCGGTGCTCGTCGCGGTCCGAGGCCTGTACGGCATCCGCGACTTCGTCCTCGGCCTGCTTCGCCTGCACCTCGGGGTCGAGCACGGACTGATCGTCGCCGTCCACCGAGGAGAGACGGCCCGTCTCGGGCACCTCGGTCGCGGCGGGGGGCTCGACCAGCCAGTCGGGATTGGCCTGCTTGTCCCACCACTTCCAGGCGGCGAAAGCGCCGCCCGCCAGGATGCCCAGCACCGCCAGCCCCTTCGCGAGCCGGCCGGCCCTCGCCCGCCGCTCGTGTTTGCGGACCAGCTTCTGGATCTCCTTGGGCGAGACCTGGCCGCGCAGCGCGGCG
>NZ_JAWOAI010000806.1:0-3164 GCF_033194735.1 Streptomyces sp. W16 | reverse complement strand
GACGGCGAGCCGCCCGGCCCCGTTCGCGAGCACGTGCCAGTGCCGCCGGGCCAGACAGCCCACGGCCACCAGCACACCGCACGTCAACACGGCCTGCCAGCAGGCACGTCGGCGGCGCGGGGCGGTGGTCGCGGTGAGATCGGGAGGTGCCGTCACGCGCCTCCGCCGCTCTCCGGACCCGGGGCGACGCGGAGGTCCAGCGTGCCGTAGTGGTGGACGGGCCAGTCGTGGGCGTACGCGGGTGGGCGACTACCGGCCGGGGTGAGGTCGGCGACGGGCATACGGCGGGCGGTCCGGTCGATGACGGTCCGGCTGGTGTTGGCGTTGTGGCCCCCGGTCGCGGCGGAGGCGCAGCCCGTGTAGAAGGCGACCGGGATGGCGTCCTGCCCGGTGAGCAGGCAGGGTTTGCGCACGCCGAGGCGGTGGAGTTCGGCGGCGGTGCGGGACCAGTCGCGATGCTGGACGTTCGTACGGCTCACCGTGTGTTCCAGGACGGCGAGTTGTATCGCCAGATGCCCGGCGAGCCCCACCGCGAGCAGGGTCACCGCGACCCGTCGCCACGCTCCGGTCGGCCTGGTGACCAGCTGGACCAGCGCGTCGGCGACCGGGATCGCCACCAGTGCGTAGGCGGGCAGCAGGAAGCGCGGGGCCGCGTAGCCGATCATGAAGAGGTACGGGAAGGCGGCCGTCGCGGCGCAGGCGAGCGGAACGAGGGTGGGCGCGGTGCGCCGGGCGCGGACCGCGACGACCAGTCCGACGACGGCGAGCACGGGCAGCACGAGCCACCAGACGTCGACCGCCGGGTTGGGCATGGCACTCGTGCAGGGGCGGCACAGGGCGCGTCCGCCCAGGCTGCGCAGCTGGTCGACGACCGCGAGGTGCCAGCCGAGTCCGCCCTCGATCGCCGAGGCGTCGTGCAGCCGCTGCGTCAGGCCGCCGTAGCCGACGTACGCCTCGATCACCCATTCCACGGCGCCGGACGCGAGCCCGGCGAGGAGGACGGCGAGCAGCCGCCAGTGCCGCGCGACGAGGCAGAACGCGAGGAGGGGCAGGGTCACCCACACCGCGTCGGTCGGCCGCATCCACGCCATCAGGGAAGCGGTCGCCGCCAAGCCCCACAGGGCGGCGCGGCCGGAACGGCCGGTCCCGTCGGCGCCCTCGGTCCCGTCGGCGCGGGCCCGCAGGAAGCAGCCCGCTGCGGCCAGGGCGCCCACGGCGACCCAGTAGTTGGGCATGGCCTGCGGGCCGTAGTAGAGCGTCACCCAGAGGGAGGCGAAAAGGGTGCCTGCCAGGGCCAGGACGCGGACGGGGAACAGGGTGCGCCAGGTGCGCAGCGCGAGGAAGAGGGCGAGGCCGGAGAGGGCGGCGAGGTAGACGCGCAGCAGGGTGGTGGACGAGGACCAGGAGGTAATGGGTGCGACCAGGAGGGAGATGCCACGGGCCCGGGGCGCGCTGAAGAAGGCGGCGGGGGCGTGGGCGCTGATCTGGCTGACGTACACGGTCTCGTCCCAGCCGAGGCCCAACCCGGGGCGTACGAGGACCAGTTGGGCCAGGGTGAAGGCGGCGGCCACCAGCGCGAGGGGGTACTCCGCGCGGCCGGACGCGATCGGCGCTCGGAGCCGTCGGGTCCCGGCGAGTGCGGCGTACGTGCTGCCGGACATGACCCACCCTCCCCCCCTACACCTTGTAGGGTTACCGGCACCCTACAGCCCGTAGGACTGGAGACGAGAGCCGGGGGAAAACATGGACAAACTATCCCGCTGCGGGTGTGGCCGCGGCCTGTAATTCAGCCAAGCGACTGACAGCCCAACCGATCCGGCCTCGGGCAGCGGGGGTCGGACACCCGCCAGTCGCAACAGCAGTGCCTTCACCTCGGTGGCCGCGTAGGTTTCCTGCTTCAACTCCGGTTCGGAGCAGGCCTCGACGTCCCGAAGGCAGTCATTGAGTGCGTCGTTCCGCGAGGAGAACGGCGGCCTCAGCAGTGCGGTGGCGACCCCTGTGGCGCCGACAACCGCCAGCTGCGTCTCGCGGAGCCCCAGGGAACGCTGCCATGGGGCGAGGCGGACAAGGCTGGGATGGGTGAAGGCGTGGATGCCTATCTCGTGTGCGGGGTCGTGGCGGCGTTCGCGATCACGGATCCGCTATGGACCGCCTGGCTGGGTACGGCTCCGTCGTGCCCTCGGGCGCCGGTCGCGTCGTCCGAGGCGATGCCGAACAAGTGGTGGGTGTAGCCGTGCAGCAGCAGGGCCGTCGACAGGGTCACCGCGAGCACGCTCAGCAGCAGCCAGTGACTGCGGGGGGGAGGTGATCCGGCGGGTGCGGCTGTGACGGCGGGAGGGACTCGCACTCTCCGGGGACTGAGCGGTGCCGGGTGAGGAGTCGGGTGCGGTCGCCCGGGGTGTGGCGGGGTGCGTGGAGTGCGGCTGCGGCACGAACGGAGAGCTGATCGTGGGGCCGCCCAGCGCGGAGCTGATCAGCAGGGCAACGTAGCCGCCGACGGGGATAGCCGTGCTCCTGCGGGTCGTGGTCGGCCTGGACGGTACCGCCGCCGGCCGCGTCCTCGGCAAGCGCCCAGGAGCGGTGCGCACTTCCGCCCATCGCGGACTGAAACGCCTCGCGCGCCAGCTGGGCGTCGGCAGCGAAGTGGACACGGGTGTGACGGAAGAGGCTTCCCGAACGCTGGTGGAGTCGAAACGAGCAACGACGGCAGCCGAAATGAACATCGACGGCCGCAGTGGGCCGATGTACAGGCACCAGACGGATATGCCGAACGAATCGAACCTGTCGGACAAGAACGGAAGCGGACAGGGGTGAACGGCTGAGCGGCGACGGAGCTCCGGGCCGCCAACGTGTGCACCCTGGTGGCGCCGCGTCCGGCCCGTAGGACGCGCCGGACACCGCCGGACTGGAAGCGACGCTGGACGCCGTCATCGGCGGCAGAGAGCTCGACGCCGAGGCCGAGCAGCGCGCCCTGGTCGCCTTCCGGACCACCCGCAACCCGGGCACGCACCGGGCACGGACCCGGCGCCGGGACAACTGGCGACTGCCCGCGAAGCGGCGTGCCGGGCGACCCGTGAAAACGACGTTCGGCGTGGCGTTCGCCAGCCTGGCCCTGGGTGGCGTCGCGGTCGCGGCCATCGGTTCCGCCGGCTCGTCCACGGACG
>NZ_JAWOAI010000805.1:0-3164 GCF_033194735.1 Streptomyces sp. W16 | reverse complement strand
GGTCCCGGGCTTGGTCGCGCGCCGGTTCACGGCCCGGCTCACGCGCGGGTTCGCGCGCCGACTCGCGTGCCGCTTCGCGCTCCGGTTCCCGCGTCGCTTCCGACCGCTCGGGGTCCGGCCGGCGGACCTGCGCGTGCACCTGGGGACGGGCCGGGGGCATGGCGAAGGCCCGGACGTCCACCGAGTCGGTGACGGCGTCCGGCACTACGGCGCTGGGCTCCCCCTCCTCGGTGGAGCGCGCCCGCAGGTCCTTGGCGTACCGGCGCTCCATTCCCGCCCGTCCGGACAGCAGCCGGATGGCGGTGCTGAAGCGTTCCGTCGGACGGGCCTCGTTCAGCTCGTCCTGCCTACGGAGCCACATCGGCACCAAGTAGGCGGCCCAGGCCCCGACAATGACTGCGTAGATGAGGCCGCTGCTGCTCACGCCTCACACGGTAGAGGGGTTTGCGTGAGGCCATCTGCCAATTGAGTCGGTGTGTCGCACGATCTGGCTGATATTTCGAGCTTTTTTTGTGACCGATGCGATCAACAGGCCGCCGAGTTGGCGAATTCATTGCCCCAAGGCGGTCATCCACCGATCACTTTCGAACACTTATTCCATTTCCGGGGATCCGGGCTTCCGGGCCCAACGGACGCCCCGCTACGCGGGATTGTCGTGCGGTGTACTCCGGGAGCGTGCCCGCTGCCAGCGGGCCAGCAACCCTTCGGGCACCTCTTCCGCGGTGAGGGCGAAGACGAGGTGGTCGCGCCAGGCGCCGTCGATGTGGAGATAACGGGGCCTGAGGCCCTCCTCACGGAATCCGAGTTTCTCGACGACCCGGCGGCTGGGGCCGTTCTCCGGGCGAATGCAGACCTCGATGCGGTGCAGTCCCACGGCCCGGAAACAGTGGTCGACGACGAGTGCCACGGACGTCGGCATCACCCCGCGCCCGGCCACCGACTCGTCCACCCAGTAACCGATGTGACCCGAGCACATCGAGCCCCAGGTGATCCCGGCGACCGTCAACTGCCCGACCAGGCGCCCCTGGTACTCGATGACGAACGGCAGCATCCGGCCCGAGTTCGCCTCGGAACGCAGGTGCCTGACCATCTGCCGGTAGGTCGGCCGGTGCGCGATCGGCCCGCTGGGCGTGGGCGGCGGAATCGTCGCCTCCCAGGGGCGCAGCCAGTCCCGGTTGCGCCGGTTGACCTCGCGCCAGTCCCGCTGGTCGCGGAGTTTTATCGGCCTCAGGACGATGTCGCCGTCCGCCAGTACGGCGGGCCAGGATGGGCTGTTCAGCTCGCACCCCCACTGGTGTCGGCGGGTCTGGGGTGATCGCCGCCGCGGATCTGGTCGACGGCGTGCGCCAGCAGGGGCTCCAGCACGGCGAGGCCGTCCTTCACCCCGCCGCTGGAACCCGGCAGGTTGACGATCAGTGTGCGCCCGGCGACTCCGGCCAGGCCACGGGAGAGCGCCGCGGTCGGCACCTTCTCCCGGCCGTACGCCCGGATGGCCTCGGCGATGCCCGGCACCTCGTAGTCGATCACCGCGCGGGTGGCCTCGGGGGTGCGGTCGGTGGGCGAGACGCCGGTGCCGCCGGTAGTGACGACGGCGTCGTAGCCGGCGTCCACAGCGGCGCGCAGGGCGGCCTCGACCGGGCGGCCGTCCGGGACCACCTGCGGTCCCTCGACCGCGAAGCCGAAGTCCTTGAGGCCGGCGGCGATCAAGGGGCCGCCCTTGTCCTCGTAGACCCCGGCGGCGGCCCGGTTGGAGGCGGTGACCACCAGCGCCCTGTACGACGCGGGCAGCGCGCCACCGGCTGATTCGTCGGGCCTCATGTCCGGCTCCAGTCCCCCGACTTGCCGCCCGTCTTCTCCTCCACGCGCACGTCCGTGATGACCGCTCCCTTGTCGACCGCCTTGACCATGTCGATCACGGTGAGCGCGGCGACGGAGACCGCGGTGAGGGCCTCCATCTCGACGCCCGTGCGGTCCGTCGTCTTCACGGTGGCCCGGATCCGTACGGAGTCGTCCGCGACCGACAGATCCAGTTTCACACCCGACACCGACAACGGGTGACAGAGCGGGATCAGATCGGGAGTGCGTTTGGCGCCCATGATCCCCGCGATGCGCGCGGTGGCCAGGGCGTCGCCCTTGGGGACTCCCTCGCCGCGAAGCAGTTCGACCACGCGGGGCGAGACGAGGACGCGTCCGCTGGCGGTGGCGGTGCGCGCGGTCACGTCCTTGCCGGACACGTCGACCATCCGGGCGGCGCCCGCGTCGTCGATGTGCGTGAGGCGGTCTTGCGCAAGGGGTCCGGGGGTGTCCCCCCGGAAAGGCTCAGTCATGCTGTGTGGCGCTCCCGGTCCGGGCGTGTTGTGCGCGACACGGTACCGCCAACCAGGAGTGCTCAGCCGAGCAGGACCACCTCGACCTCGGTACCGGGCTCGACGGACTCGACGTCCTCGGGGACGACGATCAGCGCGTCGGCGAGCGCTAGGGCCGCCACCAGGTGCGATCCGGCGCCCCCCACGGGGGTGACGTCGCCGTCGGCGTACGTCCCGCGCAGGAATTGTCTGCGCCCCTTCGGGGAGGTCAGCGCCTTGTCCGTGGTGAGGATGGCCCGGGTCCTCAGGCGGTGGACGTCGTCCAGGCCCATCAGGGCGCGGATCGCGGGGCGGGCGAACAGCTCGAAGGAGACGTACGACGACACCGGGTTGCCGGGGAGGGCGAGCAGCGGGATGTGGTCGGGGCCGATGGAGCCGAAGCCCTGGGGTTTGCCGGGCTGCATGGCGAGCTTGCGGAAGTCGATCCCGGCGCCCTCCTCGTCCTCGTCGCCCACGGAGGACAGCGCCTCCTTGACGACGTCGTACGCCCCGACGCTCACGCCGCCGGTGGTGACCAGGAGATCGGCGCGGACGAGCTGGTCCTCGATGGTGGAGCGGAGGGTCTCGGCGTCGTCGGCGACGGCGCCGACCCGGTACGCGATGGCGCCGGCGTCGCGGGCGGCGGCGGTGAGGGCGAAGCTGTTGGAGTCGTAGATCTGGCCGTCGCCCAACTGCTCGTCGGGCTGGACGAGTTCGCTGCCGGTGGACATGACGACCACGCGCGGGCGGGGGCGGACGCGGACCGTGCCGCGGCCGATGGCGGCGAGCAGGGCGATCTGCGGTGGGCCGAGGATCGTG
>NZ_JAWOAI010000804.1:0-3183 GCF_033194735.1 Streptomyces sp. W16 | reverse complement strand
GCTCTTCCGATCTGTCGCTGCTGGAACTCGGCTGCGCGCGCAGCACGGCCGTGATCGCCCTCGGCCTCGCCCGGGCGCTGGGGGAGGACGGGCCGGTGACCGTCGTCGACGGTCTTCCCGGCACGCAGCTCTCGGGCCGCCGCTCGAAACCGGGCGACCCCACCGTGGTCGGCGGCGAAAAGGCCGCCACCGTGTCCCCGCAGGACCAGCGGATCGGCGTCGGCTCGGTGGCACCCGGCACGGCGTGGACCGACCTCCAGTACCTCGGCACCCGCACCGTGCTCGTCGTACGCGCCGGGCACGGCAGCGCCGCCTGGCTGCACACCGTGGCACGGCAGCTCGCGGACCAGCGCATACCGGTGGTCGGTGTGGTGCTGATCGACCCCGATCCGCGCGACCGGACCGACGGCACGCTGTGGGACGGGCTGGCCAACGCGCTGCGCGGGCAGACCGAGCGGCCGACCTGGCAGAACGGTGGGGGTACCTCCCACGCCGTTCAGGCAGTGGGGGAGGGCCGGCGGCTCGCCGAACGGCAGCCGATACGGGCCGCACGGGTCCCGGACAACGACCAGGAGGTGAGGTAGGACATGTGTGGCATCGCGGGCACGTACCGATGGCCGGACGGAAAGGCCGTCACCGACCGGCTCACCGACACCCTCGCCCACCGCGGCCCGGACGGCTCGGGCCGCTACGGCCACCCCCTGGGCGACGGCGAGGTGCAGCTCGGGCACCGCCGGCTGGCCATCGTCGACCTGTCCGAGACCGGCGCCCAGCCGATGGTCTCGGACGGCCTCGCCCTGACGTACAACGGCGAGCTGTACAACGCGCCCGAACTGCGCACTGAGTTGGAGGCCACCGGGGTGCGCTTCCGCGGTACCTCCGACACCGAGGTGGTCCTGGAGGCCTGGCGGCGCTGGGGCACGGACTGTCTGCCCCGGTTGCGCGGCATGTTCGCGTTCGGCATCTTCGACGAGCGCACCGGCGACCTGGTGCTCGTCCGCGACCAGCTCGGCATCAAGCCGCTGTTCCTGCTCCGGCGCGGCGGGGGCCTGATGTTCGCCTCCGAGCTCAAGGCGCTCGCCGCCGCGACCGGCAAGTCGCTGGAGGTGGACCAGGCGGCGCTGGTGGCGTCCCTCCTCTACTACTGGGTGCCGGACTCGCGCTGCGCGTTCCGCGAGGCGGAGAAGCTGCCGCCGGGAAGCTGGCTGCGCTGCCGGCCCGACGGCCGGGTGGAGCGCGGCAGTTACTGGAACCTGAAGGACGTCGCCGCCGAGGGCCAGGAACGGGCCCGGGCCGGCGAGCGGCCGGACCTCGCCGCCATCGTCGAGGAGTCGACCCGCCGCCACCTGATCTCCGACGTACCCGTGGCGACCTTCCTCTCCGGCGGCCTCGACTCCAGCTATCTGACCGCGCTGGCGGCCCGCCACCAGCCCGGGATCTCCGCCTACACCATCGGCTTCCGCGCCGAGGACGCCAAGTTCGAGGCGATGCCGGACGACCTGCGCTACGCCCGGCAGGTGGCCGAGCAGTTCGGTGTCGACCTGCACGAGATCGAGATCGCGCCCAACGTGCTCGACCTGCTGCCGCAGATGACGTACAGCCTGGACGAGCCGATCGGCGACCCCGCCGCGATCAACACGTACCTGATCTGCATGGCCGCCCGGGAGGCCGGGGTCAAGGTCATGCTCTCGGGCATGGGCGCGGACGAGCTGTTCGCGGGCTACCGCAAGCATTTCGCCAACCTGCTCGCGCTGCGCTACCAGCGCGTCCCGCGACCTCTGCGGCGCGGGGTGTCCGGGGTCGTGGACCGGCTGCCGGTCGCCTCGGCCCGCCGCGGCTACCGGTCGGTGCGTTTCGCGAAGCGGTTCCTGTCCTTCGCCGATCTGCCGGAGGAGACCGCGTTCCGGCGCAGCTACACCATGTACGACCAGGACGAGCTGCTCGCCCTGCTCAACCCGGACCTCGCCGGGACGGTCGACGACGTGGTGACCGAGCACACGGACGTCTACCAGGACAACGACCTCGACGACTTTGTCAACCGCATGTGCCTGACCGACGCCCGCATGTTCCTTCCGGGCCTGAACCTCGCCTACACGGACCGGTCGAGCATGGCCGCCTCCACCGAGGTACGGGTGCCGTACGTCGACATCGAGGTGGTCAAGGCGGCGTTCGCCGTACCCGGCAACCGCAAGATCGTCGGACGACAGGGCAAGGCCGTCCTCAAGGAGGCGGCCACCTCGGTTCTGCCCAAGGAGATCGTGTACCGGCCCAAGGGCCTGTTCAGCGCCCCGCTGCGGGCCTGGATGAGCCGGGACCTGGCACCGCTGGTGCGCGAGGTGGTCAACGACGGCGAGCTCGTCCGGTCCGGGCTGCTGCGCCGCGACGCGCTGGCGCGGATGGTCGCCGAGGACGCCGCCGGACAGGCGGACTACTCCAAGCATCTGTGGCACGTACTGACCCTTGAGTACTGGTATCGCGACGCGACCTCTGGCCCCGCCCAGAGCACTCGGTCGACGGCTTAGAAATCAGGAGTTCTGGTGAAGCAGGTTGTACAGAACTACAAGAGCGGCGAGCTGGCGGTGCTCGACGTTCCGGTACCGGGGTGCAAGCCGGGCGGTGTGCTGGTGCGCAGCGCCTACTCGCTGATATCCACCGGGACCGAGCTCATGAAGGTCTCCGAGGCCGGCATGTCGATGCTGGGCAAGGCCCGCTCCCGGCCGGACCAGGTGGCCAAGGTCATGCAGAGCGTGGCCACCAACGGGGTGCCCGCCACCTACCGCAAGGTGATGGGCAAGCTGGACTCCTACACACCGCTGGGCTACTCGCTGTGCGGGGTGGTCGAGCAGGTCGGCGCCGGGATCGACGACGTGAAGGTCGGCGACCTGGTCGCCTGCGCGGGCAACGAGCACGCACTGCACGCCGAGTTGAACTGGGTACCGAAGAACCTCTACGCCCCCGTCCCCGAAGGCCTCGCGCCGCAGCACGCGGCCTTCGGCACCGTCGGCTCGATCGCGATGCAGGGCGTCCGCCAGGGTGAGCCGCAGCTCGGCGAGGTGGCGCTGGTCATCGGCCTCGGACTGATCGGGCAACTGGTGGTGCAGCTCCTCACCGCCGCCGGAGTCCGCGTGGTCGGCGCAGACCCGGACCCGACGCGCTGCGAGCTCGCCGAGCGCCTGGGCGCCG
>NZ_JAWOAI010000803.1:0-3184 GCF_033194735.1 Streptomyces sp. W16 | reverse complement strand
CTCCGCGACCAGCACCACCCGGTGGCCGGCCGCGGCCAGCAGCCGGGCGGTGGCCTCGCCGATACCGCTGCTCGCGCCGGTGATCAGCACGACCTTGCCGGTGCGGTCGGGGGACGGGACGGTGGTGGTCATGGGGAGCCCCTTCGGGGAAAGCCGGTCCGCGCGGCGGTGATCCACCGCGCCCTCCGAGCATGGGCGGGATCGCGCCGAAGCGGCAGGACGGGGCTTCCTGGGTGCGCCACTCCCAGGAAGCGGGGGCGCCGTAGGCTTTTGGAATGGACGGTAGGGACCGATACGCGCTCGGTGAGTTCCTGCGGGCGCGGCGCTCCAGGCTGACGCCCGCGGAGGTGGGGTTCCCCGGTTCCGGGGTGCGCCGGGTCGCCGGGCTGCGCCGTGAGGAGGTAGCCGTCCTCGCCGGAGTGAGCGCCGACTACTACGCCAGGCTGGAGCAGGGCCGGGAGCGCAGCCCCTCCGGCCAGGTGGTCGACGCCCTCGCGCGGGCCCTGTGCCTCGACATGGACGCCCGCTGGCACGCGTACCGGCTGGCCGGCCTGGTCCCGAGACCCGTCCCCGCCACGTCGGCCGACCGGGTGGACCCCGCGCTGCTCCGGCTGATGCACGCGTTCCCGACGGCGGCGGCGTACGTCATCAACCGGCGCCTGGAGGTCCTCGCCTCGAACGCGCTGGCCGACGCCCTCCTGGCGCCCCTCGGGGACCCCCGCAGAATGGTCCGCACCCTCTTCCTCGACCCCGCCGCCCGCGACCTCTTCGCCGACTGGCAGCACGTGGCACGCTGCTCGGCGGAGGCGCTGCGCCTGGCCACGGGACACGACCCGGACGACCCCGAACTCATCGCACTCGTCACCGAACTCCTCAGCGGCAGCGAGGAGTTCACCGCACTGTGGGGCGACCACAGCGTCAGCCGGCCGGGCCGCCGGTCCAAGACCTTCAACCACCCGGCCGTGGGCCGCATCACGCTCACCTACCAGACGTTCGACGTCCAGAGCGCCCCCGGTCAGTGCCTGTTGGTCGGCACGGCCGAGCCGGACACGCAGGACGCGACGTCGCTGGCCCGGCTCGCCTCCCTGCACGCACCCACCCCGTAATCTCGGTCAACACACGGTAAGAACGGGGGAGTTCACGCGATGGCGAAACCGGTACGCGCGGCACTGGGAGACATCTGGCTCAACTGCCAGGTCTGCCAAGGGGATCTGTTCCGCGAGCGGGGCGTCCTGCTCAACAGCACCGGCATGGAGTTCATGAAGATGGGCTGGGCCGACGAGAACGCGACCGGCCTGATCTGCTGGCGGTGCGGTTACGTCCACCTGTTCGTGAACAAGGACATCAAGCTCTACCGGGCGGACAAGTAGCGGGCACGGCCGACAGCGGCGCGGGGAGGGGGCGAGTCTCAGTGCCCGCGCCCTCCCCCGACCTGCCCCCTACTTCTTCCTCCCCCTGGCCGCCTTGCCCGCCCGGGAGGCCTTCGGCCTGCGCGCGGGGTCGGACGGTCCGGGGACCGTGGCGAGGTGCGGGGCGGAGAACTCCCGGTTGGCCAGGGTCTGGCGGCGGACGGAGGCGGGCAGGTCCGGCAGGGCCAGCAACCTGTCGCACGCCTCGGCGGAGGCCGCGAACTCGCCCACCCAGTAGGCGGTGATCGAGAGCTCGAAGAGGAGCCCCCAGCGGTACACCCAGGGTCTGGTGAAGAGCAGATCGTCCGGTTCCGGCCTGCCGACGGCATCGCCGAGCAGGGCGTACGCGGTGCGGTAGCGGCCCGCGAGACGCAGCCGGGACGCCAACTCGTAGCAGGCTTCCAGCCGTTGAGGGCGTCCGTCCCACGCCCGGGAGAACGCGTCCATCGCCCCCGGCCAGTCGCCGGTCCGCTCCGCCCTCAGGACTCCGGCCTCCAGCAGCGAGCAGTAGACCTCCTCGCCCCAGCCGCCCATCCGGGCGCGACGCTCGTAGAGAGCGATCGCTTCCTCCGTGTGCCCCAGGTCGCGTTCGGTGTTGGCCAGATAGAAGACGGTGCGCGGATTGTCGGGGTCGCGGTCCAGCTCGCGCCGCAGCAGACGCGCGTCCCGCTCGAACTTGTCGCCGCGGCACCCGCCGTCGGCCTGGTCCTCGATGACGAGCGCGCCGAGGTTCTCCTGGGCGTCGGGCTCGTCGGTGCACGGGTACTCGTGCGTGACACCCGCGTAGCGCCACAACCAGTCGCCCCGCATCAGGTGCTTGAACCGGTGCTGGGTGCCGGGACCGTCGTAACGCAGCATGTACGAGCCCGCCGTCAGCCTCGGCAGCGGGGCGTCCTGTCGCAGGACATGGTCGGCGTCGAGGGTGAGCAGGTAGTCCGCCCTGCCGCGGGCGAGCTGGATGTTCCGAGTGCGGTTGTGCCCGAAGTCGACCCAGGGTTCCTCGTGTAGTTCACCCGGAATCCCGTCCAGCACCTTGCGGATCACGTCCTGCGTGCCGTCCGTCGAGCCGGTGTCGGAGATCACCCAGTAGTCGATGAGGGGGCGGACGGCCTCCAGACAGCGCTCGATCACGAGCGACTCGTTCTTGACGATCATGCACAGGCAGAGGGTCTGCTGCTTCACGGCCTCACCCGTCCCGGACGCTGACGTCCCGTCGGAAACACGCGCGCCACAGTGGCACGCGCCCACTCCGCGACCGTCCATCCACGCGGAGGACCACACCCGAGAGCCCCCGAACAGCGGCGGCTGAGCCCGGACGGGTGATCACAGGTAAAAAATGCCCCATCAGAACGCATCGATTAGTCCGATACGATGACAAATTGGCGCGTCCGATCCGCTAGGCAGGTCGCCCCGGCCCGCTCAGGTCAAGCTCGCACTCGGATTCGGGACATCACCCGAACCGGTCGAGCAAGGAGCATGTGGATGAGTCCTGAGTTCCGCACATCACCACTCGGGCCGCTGGCCCGGAACAGGTTCCGCAAGACGGGCATGGTGGCCTCGCTCGCGCTGGTCCTGGCGGCCGGGGCGGCCGGTCCTGCCAGCGCGGCGGCACGGAGCATGACCGAGCAGGTCAAGACGGCAGCCGGCAATGGCGGCGGCGACTGCAAGCCGCACCACCATCACAAGTCCGAGGCGACCGAGGCCGGCGGCAACGGACACTGCAAGGGCCCGACCGGACCGACCGGCCCCACCGGCCCGAAGGGCGACCCGGGCCC
>NZ_JAWOAI010000802.1:0-3198 GCF_033194735.1 Streptomyces sp. W16 | reverse complement strand
GCCGGCGGGCAGCCGGTGGGCGAGCCAGGCGGCGAGGCCGACCGAGCCGACGAGGGTCTGCGTGGTGAACCCGGCCGTGTCGTTGCCGACCGGCCGCACCCGGTCGCCGTTGACCTCCCATCGCAGATCCCGGCTGAGTTGCGGCGCACGGGTCGGGTCCAGCAGCGCGGGCAGCGCCTCCCGTACCGGCCAGGGCGCGTGCTTGAAGGCGCGGATGCCGTCGCTGAGCAGGTCCTCGGGGATGGCGGGACGCTTCCCGAGCCTGCTGTTCCACATCGCGGCCCCCGCCGCCACGTCCGGGCCCTCGGTCCACAGGCGGACCGGGTCGGCGGGCAGCAGTGCGGCCACGACCGCGGCGCGGACGGCACTGTCGAGGGCGCGCAGTTCGTCCTTGGCGACCGCCGCCGGGGCGACCTTTACCCCGATCACGTTGCGGGCCTCGGTGGTGAGGAAGGCCCGCTCGTAGGCGTCGACTCCCGGCAGCCCGGCGACGACGAGCCGGGCCATGGTCTCGGTGACGCCGGTGAGCCGGGCGAACTCCTCGGCGGCGTCCGGGAACCACGGTGCCGGACCGCGCTCGGCGAGCGCGGCGAGGAACGCACCGAGCCGGCCCGGGTGTTCGTCCTTGCCGATCGGGTCACAGGCCAGGACCTTGTACGGCTCCGGAACGGCGAACCGTCCTGCCGGCTCGTGGAACAGACCGGTGAAGTCACAGCCGTCGTCGTCCAGGGACCCGTGTCCGGTCACCGCGACGAAGGCACCGTCCGCCAACGGCAACAGGCCGTTCCAGGAGCCCTCCCGCCAGCTGCCCGAGGCCAGCCGCAGCCGGTGCGCGTCCAGGTGCAGGGACACTGTGCGCCAGCGGCCGGGCGCACCGGACTGCCCCAGCCCCAACTGCTCGAATCCGGTGAGCAGTTGCTGGAGTGCCGCGCGGTGCTCGTCGGCGGTGGTGCCGGCCGCCGCCCGGTAGGCGAGGGCCGTCACCCGCCCGAGCAGGTTGTGCAACTCCGGCTGCCCGATGGGCAGTTCGGGTCCGTCGAGGTGGAGCCGGGCAGCGGCCGGTTCCGGTACGACGTCGGTGGTGTCGGCGGCACGGGTCAGCACCCGCAGGAGGCGGAAGACGGTGTCGGCCTGGTCGTCGCGGTTCCACCAGTAGCCGTTGGACGCACCGAGACCGCTCATCGCGTCGCGGAGCAGGCTGTCCGTCGGACCGGCAGGTCCCTCGTCCTCCAGGCCGCCTTCCAGGGCCAGGGTGAGCCGGGTCGCCGCCGAGTCCAGGACCGCCTGCTGGGCCGCCGCGTACCGCACGACCCCGGCGATGCCCGCGACCAGGGCGGGGTGGGTGACGGGCAGGAGGGTGCGGATCGCGCCCGGCAGCGCCTCCGGTTCCTTGTTGGTGGCGGCCGACAGCAGGGCGGAGGTGGTGTCCCGGTCGATGCGGCGCAGTCCGGTGGAGCCCGCCGGGTCGCGCGGGGTCAGGCACTCCCAGTACTGCACCGGCGGCAGCAGCAGGGAGCCCTCGCCGAAGACGCCCGCCGTACGGTCGGTCTTCGCCCAGGCGGTGACGACCCCGTCGGCGTCGACCAGGTCGAGCTGCCAGCCGTTGCGCACGACCGCGGTGGGCCGCTCCGCCCCGGGGAACATCACCAGCGTGTACGGCCGGCCCGCCTCGGCGGGCAGCGTGAGGGTGTGCCCGGCGAGATCCTCGACACGCGTGGAGCCGTCGGGGAGTTCCAGCCTGCGCAAGCCCACAAGGCCGTCGACGGGCGCGGAGGCAGGGGCGGCGCCGGCGGTGGGGGAGGGGCGCATCCTGCCGCCGGCGAAGCTGCTGCCCGCGGGGGCTTCGCGCAGCGCGTCGGCGAGGAAGGTGGGCCGGCTCATGCGTCCGTGCTCGTCGGTGGCCGGGTCGTACTCGTACCAGCCGCGTGCCTCCCGGTCCTCGGAGTCCGCGTGCCAGACCCAGTAGGAGGAGCCGTCGAAGAGCAGCGGGCGCTCCTCGGGCACCGTGGTGTCGCCGGCGTGCAGTACACCGCGGCCGGTGGTCCGGCCGCCGCCGGGCAGCGGCAGGGTGATGGGGAAGTTGCCCTTGTACCAGTCCATTTCGGTACCACGGGTACCGCGCGGGCCTTCGAGCTTCTCGATCCGGTCGGCGCGGGTGTGCCAGTAGCCGCGCAGGCCGTCGCTGCGGCTGTTCCAGTAGACGAGGAGTTCGCCGTCGACATGGTGGAAGCCGGGGTCGCCGACCCGGTCGCCCGTGGGGATGCGCAGGTCGTGGGTGAGCACGGTGCCTTCGGCGCCGATCACCCGGGCCTGGGCCTCGCCGGCCACCACGAGGTGGGGCCAGGCGTCGGCGACGATCAGGTCCTCCACCTGCTTCTTCGGGACGAGTTCGGCCGCCGCCTCCTCCCAGGCGGGCCAGCCGAGTTCGTCGAAGAGGCCGGCCCGCAGGGTGCGCGCCAGCACGGGGGCGAGGTCGGTGGCGACCGCCGCGCGTACGTCCGACTCGGCCAGTGCCAGCGCCTCGGCGGGCAGCCACTTCAGGCGGGCCAGCGCGTCTGGCAGCTGGGGCAGACCGACCGCGGTGAACCGCTCGACGACAGCACGCACCCACTGGGCCAGCAGCGGACGGCAGCCGGGCGACTGCGCCAGCAGCCGGATGGCCCGCAGACCGGGTTCGTCGTCCCCGAACCGGTCCGCGCCCTTCAGGAAGGCGCCGTGGAACCGCGCGTCGGCGCCCAGGAACACCAGGTCCCGGTGACCGTCGCCCAGCGACCACTGCTCCAGCGGCAGGGCGTGATCCCGCTCCGGAGTCGCCACCGGTACGTCCAGGGACAGCAGCAGGTCGATCAGATCGATGTCATGGGTGACCCTCAACGCGCCGCCGGACGCGGCGAGTTCGGCCCGCAGCCGGTCCGCCGTCCGCTCCACGAGCGGGTACAGCCGCGGCATCCGGGTCGAGCCGCGCCAGGACCGGGCCCGCTCCCGGAACGTCAGGAAGCGCTCCAGCCAACCCGCCGTGCCGTCCCGAGGACGCTCCTCCTCGGGCAGGGCGGCATCCCACAACCCCGCCGTGGCACCGGAGTCCTCCAGCACCTGGAGCCACAGCGCGGGCATCTCGTCGTCCGAGCCCGCGGGAAGCATGTCCAGCAGAGTGCCGCGCACCCGCCGCTCCCGCGCGGCCAGCGCCACCAACGCGGA
>NZ_JAWOAI010000801.1:0-3198 GCF_033194735.1 Streptomyces sp. W16 | reverse complement strand
AGGGGGCGGCGGGCCATCAGCGGCCCCCTGTGGCCGCAGACACCGGCACCGACGGCTGCAGGGGCGTGGCGGGGGCGGCCTCGCCGGAGCCGATGCGCCGGCTCCATGACCACACCCCGGCAATCAGCGCGGCGGTCGTCCAGCCGCTCAGCTTCTTCGCGCCCGTGCGCGGGTTGCGCCGGAGGTGACTGCGGACAACGTGGTATCCCTCCGATGGCTTCGCCACTGCTTCCTCCCCTTGTTCGCCGGTCCGCCAACTGCGGCCCCGACCCCGGGAATCGGTGTAGCAGCGGGCACTGACACATCCGCCTGGACGATCAGCCGTCAACAGCGTGCTCCTGCCCGAACACGCCATGGGGGCGGGTGTATGCCCTTCCGTATTCGCATGCGGCCGGCACCGGCATTCCGGGCCGCGCACCTCCACGCCCAACGCGGGTCAGGGTGGCGGACGCTGAAGCCGCGTGGGTGCAGGTGCCCGAGCCCGTGCTGCCCAGTGGAACGCCCGCATCTCTGCCGTCACGGCCGGGAATGGCGAGAAGCACCATGGGTTCGATGTGGTCCGCCGGAGCCGGACATGAAGCAGCAGCACACAGGCGCGCCGGGCATTCGGGGCGAGCATTCCGGGAACGCTGCCGGAACCGGCAATCCGCCCGCCTTCAGCGCAGGCATCCGGCGAGCCGGCTGCACGCCGCCTGTGCGCGAAGGATCACCTGCAAGTCAGCCGTAGTAGTTCGAGCCGGTGTCGATACGGGTACCGGTCACGCTGCCGCACTCCCGGATGCATTGATGGTTCGTCACCGGCCATGTGTTTCGACGCCCGGTCCGCCGGCCTTTCCCTGCCCGGTGTCGAGCCGTCTCACGGCCCGGCGGTGAGGATCTCGCTCCGTAATCTCGAATCGGTGAATCCTCAACTGATCAGGCGTCAGCAGCATCAACCGGCTTATAGCCTGCCGATCCATCTCATCCCTGGGGGGACCATGCCGGACACCATGCCGCCGCTGCCCGACACTCCACCGCTCCCGGCCCAACCGCCCGCGCCGCCCCGCAGAAGCCTCAGTGCCACGGCCGCCGGCCTCCTCGGACTGGCAGCCGGGGCCGGCCTGATGGGCGCCGTCTGGGCCATCACCGCCACCACCGGCGCAGGACCCGGCACCTTCACCCTCAAGGGAGCCTTCGCCCTCACCGAGGACGCCTCCGACAACGGCAGCGGCTGCCAGGGGACCGGCGGCTACGACGACATCGCGGAGGGAACCTCCGTCACCGTGTACGGAGCAGACGCAGACGTCATCGCCACCGGCCACCTCGGCGACAGCAACTCCCCCAGCTACGGAACCTGCACCTTCGACGTCTCGGTACCCGACGTCCCCAAAGGCGAGAAGTTCTGCAAGGTCGAGGTGAGTCACCGCGGCACTTTGCAACTCACCGCGAAGGAAGCCGAGAACGGCGAATTCGCAGGCACCCTGGGATAGACCGTGCCTCCCCGGTCAGCCCACGCGCTGTCACAGGCCTGCTCAGGAAGCAGATACGACCGATGACGTGGGGGCGCCGTACGTTCTGATCGCCGTTGGCTGCCGGCTCACGGACGTGCCGAGAGCGGGGCGAGCAGGCCGGCACCGGGCCACAGATCCCGCTCGGCCACGAGGCCGGCGAGGAACGTGCCGACCTCGGCCAGCGCCGCGGCCCGCTCACCGGGCCCGTAGTCGATGAACTCGCCGGCCGCGGCGCCGTAGGCGCGCACATGGCTGTGCGGACCGGCGCACAGGAGAGCGCGCGTGATCTCGGACAGGCCGAGGCTGAGGGCGTCGCAGTGTCCGCAGCGGACGAGCTGGACCAGGTCGGTGGTGACGCGCTCCCAGTCGCCGACGGCCGGCCAGTCGGCGCCCCCGCGCAGCTCGTGGGTGAGGGTGGACAGCGGGATGATCTCGCCCGGCCGCCGCCCGTGGGCGAGGAGGTGGTGGATGCGGGCTCCGTCGGGCTGGAGCACCCGCGGGTGCAGCAGCGAGTCGGCGGCAACGACGGCGGTGTTGATCTCACGGGTTTTGGGGCTGAGGTAGTACGGCTCGTGCGCGAAGAGCAGGTAGACGTCCGCCGTGCGGGCGGCCGGGCCGGGTGCGGGCTGCGCCATGAGGAGGTTTCCCTTCAGCGGTGACGTGCTGTGCGCGTTGCGAGGTGCCTCAGGCGCCCCGGGCCGGACCCCAGGGAGATACGGGCCACGGATCCGCCCGGGCGTGTGGGCCCGGGCCGCGTCGACTGCGGCATCCTCGGCTGCGGCGTCCTCGGGGGTGGTGTGCTCGGAGGTGGTGTCCTCGGGGGCGGTGTCCTCGGAGGTGGTGTGCCCGGTGTTCTGGGTGACCTGGTCGGCGAGTTGGAGCATCAGCCGCTCGAAGGCGATCAGCTGAGAGGAGGCCTGGCGGGTGTCCTGCCTCTGGAGCAGGCCGGCGGCGTCCCACAGCAGGTGCCGGCCGATCTCGGCGGCGCGGCACAGTTCGTGGCGGTCGCTGCCGGCGGCGGCCCGCAAAAGACCGGTGTGCGAGGCGGCGAGGCGCTGCAGGTACCCGGTGGCGGCTGCTCCCTGTATGACCCGCACACGCTGCCGGGCACGCAGGTCAAGGCGGTCCGGGAGATGGTCGGCGAGCAGCGGGGCCAGCAGCGCCGCGGGCACGGCGATGCCGAGGGGTATGCCGCGGGCGATCGCGTCGACAGCGGCGAAGCATCCGATGACGGCCACCGCGACGGCAAAGTAGCGCAGCGACCCGCGGCTCGTTGCGTGCAGGGCCAGGCGGCCGGCCTGGCGCCGGGCGAGCCAGCGGGCCGCCAGGCGGTCCGTCCAGGTCGCGGAGGGCGGGAGAACACCGATGTGGTGGGGGCGTTCGGGCATGCTGCCGTCGGCGGGAACCGTCCAGGCCAGCCAGCCCCAGCCGGTGCGCTCGTGCACCAGGTAGGGCTCCTGGGCCCCGGAGGATCCGGTGCCGTATGCGATCCGCCCCCGGTGCAGGGCGCAGGAGCGTTCCGCGTCCCAGCGGGCCGGGTCGTCGGCGAAGGGCCGCAGGCGTGCCGTCGCCGGGTGCGGTGTGTGCAGCGGTTCCGTCATGAGGTGCTTCCTTCCAGTCGGTTGGTCACGGCGCAGGCGCAGGTCGTGCAGCGGCCGTCGCCGTCGGGGTGGGCGCGCCGGGGGGTTGGGCCGGGGCAGGTGCGGCA
>NZ_JAWOAI010000800.1:0-3206 GCF_033194735.1 Streptomyces sp. W16 | reverse complement strand
CTTCCGATCTCGCGGTGGCCGCCCTCTTCTGCAACGCCATCCCGTTCGCCCTGTTCAGCGTGGGCGAGCAGACCGTCGACTCCGGGATCGCGGGTGTCCTGAACGCCACAACTCCCTTGTGGTCCCTGCTGATCGGCATCGCCCTCGGCACCGACCGCGGCCTCGGCCGGGCCCGCCTCACCGGCCTTCTGCTCGGCTTCGCGGGTACGGTCCTGATCTTCGCCCCATGGCAACGCTCGGGTCTGGCCGGCTGGGGCGCGCCGGCCCTGCTGGGCGCCGCCGCGAGCTACGCCGTGGCCTTCGCCTACATGGCCCGCAAACTCACCACCGGCCAGGCACCGTTGGCGGTCTCGGCGGCACAACTGCTGGCGGCGACGGCCTGGACGACCCTCGCCCTACCGGCCGCGGGTCCGACCCACCCCGACCTCACGGCCCTCCTCGCGGTGACCGCCCTCGGCGTCCTCGCCACCGGCGTGACCTTCTACCTCAACTACCGCCTGATAGCGGACGAGGGCGCGACGAGCGCGGCAACGGTGGGATATCTGCTGCCAGTTGTGTCGGTGTCGCTGGGCGCGGTGCTGCTGGACGAGAGGGTGGGGTTGCGGGTGGTGGCAGGGATGGCGGTGGTGCTGGTGGGGGTGGCACTTTCGCATCGCCGTCAGCTGGACGCGCCTTTTAGGGGCGCGGGGAACTGCGCGCCCAGCCCCCACCGGCCGTAAGCCAAAAAACAACCCTCTCAGGCCCCGTAGAACAACACGTCCACCACACCCCGAGCCCGCCGAGTAGTCCGCCGATAGTCATCGAGCATGTCCCCAACATGCCCCGGCCCATACCCCAAATACCGCCCCACAGCAGCCAGTTCACGCGGATCAGAAGGAAACGTATCCCCCGCCCGCCCCCGCACCAGCATCACCGCGTTACGAACCCGAGTCGCCAACACCCAGGCCTCGTCCAACGTCGCCGCGTCCTCGACAGAGATCAGCTCGGCAGCACACGCCGCCGCAAGAGCCTCCCGCGTACGAGTGGTCCGCAGCCCCGGCTCACTCCACCCGTGCTGCAACTGCATGAGCTGCACGGTCCACTCGACATCGGAGAGCCCCCCACGCCCCAACTTCGTGTGCAGAGTCGGGTCAGCCCCACGAGGCAACCGCTCCGACTCCATCCGGGCCTTCAACCGCCGGATCTCCCGTACGGCGTCGTCACCGAGCCCCTCGGCCGGATACCGCAACGAATCGATCAGCTCGATGAACCGACGCCCCAACTCCCCGTCCCCGGCCACGGGTTCGGCCCGCAACAGCGCCTGCGACTCCCAGACCAGCGACCACCGGCGGTAGTACGCCTCGTAGGAGTTCAACGACCGCACGAGCGGCCCCGACTTGCCCTCGGGACGCAGGTCCGCGTCGATCAGCAGGGGCGGGTCCGAGCTGGCGACCTGGAGCAGTCGGCGCATCTCGGAGACGACCTTGTTGGCCGCGTCGGAGGCCTCGCGCTCCGGTACGCCCTCGCGGGGTTCGTGCACGAACAGGACGTCCGCGTCGGAGCCGTAGCCCAGTTCGTGGCCGCCGAAGCGGCCCATGCCGATGACGGCGAAGCGGGTGGGCAGGGTGTCGCCCCAGGTCTCGCGGACCACCGCGCGCAGGGTGCCGGCGAGGGTGGCCGCGGTGAGGTCGGAGACGGCGCCGCCGACCCGGTCGACGAGGGCGCCCTGGTCGGCCTCGACGGGCTGGGTCTCGGTGCCGTAGGAGCCGACGATGTCGAAGGCGGCCGTACGGAAGAGTTCGCGGCGGCGGACGCCGCGGGCGAAGGTGACCGCCTGGGCGGCGTCGTCGGCGCGGCCGACCGCGGCCAGTATCTCCTGATCCAGGTGGGCGCGTTCGCGGGGTTCGAGGCCGCTGCCGCCGTCGCCGGCGCCGAGGAGGGCGACCGCTTCGGGGGCGCGCATGAGGAGGTCGGGGGCGAGGCGGCCGGCCGACAGGACGCGGGCGAGGTTCTCGGCGGCGGCGCCCTCGTCCCTCAACAGCCGTAGGTACCAAGGGGTTCTACCGAGCGCGTCGGAGACCTTGCGGAAGTTGAGGAGGCCCGCGTCCGGGTCGGCGGAGTCCGCGAACCAGCCCAACAGGACGGGCAGCAGGGTGCGTTGGATGGCGGCCTTGCGGGTGACTCCGGAGGCGAGGGCCTCGATGTGGCGGAGGGCCGCCGCCGGGTCGATGTAGCCGAGGGCGACCAGCCGTTCGCGAGCGGCCTGAGGGCTCAACCTGGTCTCGCCGGGGGCGAGTTGGGCGACCGCGTCGAGCAGCGGGCGGTAGAAGAGCTTCTCGTGCAGCCGTCGTACGACGGTCGCGTGGCGCTTCCACTCGCGGTTCAGCTCGGCGACCGGGTCGGTGCGCAGGCCCATCGAGCGGCCGAGGCGGCGCTGGTCGGCCTCCTCGACGGGGACCAGGTGGGTGCGGCGCAACCGGTAGAGCTGGATGCGGTGTTCCATGGTGCGCAGGAAGCGGTAGGCGTCGTCGAGCCGGGCGGCGTCCTCGCGGCCGACGTAGCCGCCGGCGGCGAGGGCATCGAGCGCGACGAGCGTGGTGCCGCTGCGGAGCGAGATGTCTGCGCGGCCGTGCACCAACTGCAGGAGCTGGACGGCGAATTCGACGTCCCGCAGGCCGCCGGGGGCGAGCTTCAGTTCGCGGTCGATCTCGGCGGCCGGGATGTTCTCGACGACGCGGCGGCGCATCTTCTGCACGTCGGTGACGAAGTTCTCGCGCTCGGCCGCTTTCCACACGAGGGGTTCGAGGGCGGCGACGTACTCCGCGCCGAGCGCGAGGTCGCCGGCCACCGGCCGGGCCTTGAGCAGGGCCTGGAACTCCCAGGTCTTGGCCCAGCGTTGGTAGTAGGCGAGGTGGCTGGCGAGGGTGCGGACGAGCGGGCCGTTGCGGCCCTCGGGGCGGAGGTTGGCGTCGACGGGCCAGATGGAGCCCTCGACGGTGGTCTCGGAGCAGATCCGCATCATGTGCGCGGCGAGCTTGGTGGCGGCGCGGAGCGCCTTGCCCTCGTCGGCGCCGTCGACGGCCTCGCCGACGAAGATGACGTCGACGTCGGAGACGTAGTTCAGCTCGTGGCCGCCGCACTTGCCCATCGCGATCACCGCGAGCCGGCACAGCGCGGCGTCGTCGGGTGCGGCGGCGCTCGCGATGGCGAGGGCGGCGCGCAGGGTG
>NZ_JAWOAI010000799.1:0-3209 GCF_033194735.1 Streptomyces sp. W16 | reverse complement strand
CGACGCTCGTCCGATCTCGGTGTGCGGTGCCCGCGGGGCAGGACGGTGGGCAGGGTCATCGTCGGCCGGCTTCCTTCGTCGCGAGGTCGGGGGGCGCCCCGTGGGCGGGGCGTGTGGCCCATGGGCGCCGTCTGTGCCCCGTGGGCGAGCCTGTGGCCCCGTGGGCGAGGCCTGTGATCACCCTTGCGAGGCTTCTTGTGGCCGCTCTAAGAAACCGGCGCGGGTTCGCCGCCCGGGGCCGGTGGGCGGGCCGCTGACCTGTGCCGACTTCGGTTCGGTGGGAGGAGTGGGCCGCGTGGTTCTTAGACTTTCTTGTCGTTCGGCGCCGATCCTTGGGGCAGGCGACGGTGTCCGCTGCCGCGGGTGCCGGTGAGGAAGTCGAGGTGCTGCATGGCGGCGGTGGGCCGTAGACCGGAGGTGCTGGTGGTCGACGACGACCCCGGCGTGCGCGCGGCCCTGGACCTGGGGCTCGGTCTTGAGGGCTTCACGGTCCGGCTCGCCGAGGACGGCGAGGCGGCGCTCGACCAGGTCGCCGGCCGGCCGCCGTCGGTGATCGTCCTGGACGTGACAATGCCGGGCCTGTCCGGAGTAGAGGTGGTCCGCGCGCTGCGCGCCCAGGGCCGGACGCTGCCGGTGTGCATGCTCTCCGCCCGCGACGAGGTCGACGACCGGGTCGCGGGGCTCGCGGCGGGCGCGGACGACTACGTCGTAAAACCGTTCTCCATCGGGGAGTTGTCCGCTCGCCTGCACGCGATGGTGCGCCTGCACGAGTCGACCACCGAGCGGTCCCTGGTCGTCGGCGATGTCGCGATCGAACCCGCGCGCCGCGTGGCCTCCCGGGCCGGACGCGAACTCCGGCTGACCACCCGCGAGTTCGACCTGCTGCTCGCGCTCGCCCACCGGCCCGGCCAAGTCCTGTCCCGGGCCCAGCTGTTGGAGCAGGTCTGGGGCTACACCTGGGACGTGGACACCAACGTGGTGGACGTGTTCATCGGCTACCTCCGCAAGAAGCTGGAGGCCGACGGCGGCCCCCGGGTGCTGCGGACCGTCCGCGGGATCGGCTTCGTCCTGCGCACCAGCCCGTGAGGTGGCTGCCGCGCAGTCTGCGCTCCCGGATCACGGCCGCGGTCGCGGTGCTGGTGACCGTCGTGGTCGCGCTCGCCGGGCTGGCCATCGTCGCCCGCATCGACCACCGCGACCGTACCGACGTCGACCGTCAGCTCGCCGCCCGCGTCGAGAAGGGCGACCAGGACGCCGACAAACTCCTCGACCAGAGCGCGCATCCGGACACCGACGAGGGCGGGGACGACGGGGACGACTACGGCGGTCTGCTGGCCGGCAGCCAGAGCCTGGTCCGGCTGATCTCCGGCGGCAAGGTCGTCGCCCAGCACGGCGAGACCCCGACCGCCCCGCTGCCGCCGCCGACCCGCGACGGCTACCGCACCGTCGACACCGGCGGGCAGACCTGGCGCTCGCTGACCCGGCCGCTGGACACCGGCGGGTACCGTCTCGAAGTCCTCCAGGACATCGACCCCATCGAACGGCGGCTGGCGGACAACACCGCGATCGTCGCCGCCGTCACCCTCTTCGCCGCCCTCGCCACGGCCGGCGGGGTCTGGCTGCTCACCCGGATCATCCTCCAGCCGCTGGAACGCCTGCGGACCGGTGCCCTCTCGATCAGCGACGACACGGCCGGCCCCCAACTCCCCGCCGTCGACCGCCCGCAGGAGGTCGCCGACCTCTCCCGCGCCCTGAACAGCATGCTGGACCAGTTGCGCACGAGCATGGAATCCACCCGCCGTTTCACCGCCGACGCCGGGCACGAACTGCGCACCCCGCTCACCAGCATCGGGGTGACGCTGGAGACCCTCCAGCGCAACCCCGGCCTCCCCGCGTCCCAACGTGCCCGGGCCCTGGAGGCGATGAGCGCGGAGCACCGCCGCATCACCGCCCTGCTCACCGGGCTGCAGACGCTCGCTCGCGGCGACGCCCACGCCCTGCCCGAACGCACCCGTGTCGTCCTGGGCGAACTCCTCGACACCGCCGTCGCCCACGCGGCCCGCCGCCACCCCACCACGACCTACCGGCTCACGGCCGACGCCCAAACACCCGTCCACGTGGACGGCTGGCCGGTCGGTCTGCGCCTGGCCGTCGACAACCTCCTCGACAACGCGGCCCTCCACGGCCGCCCCGACGGTGACGTCGAGGTCCGGCTCACCCGGGACGCCGGCACGGTCCGGATCAGCGTCGGCGACGACGGTCCGGGCATCCCCGCCGGTCGACACCACGCGATGACGGAACGCTTCACCCGAGGCGCCCGCACCCGCTCCCCCGGCTCCGGCCTCGGCCTCGCCCTCGTCGACCAGCAGGCCCACCTCCACCACGGCACACTCCACCTCGACCAGAGCCCCGCCGGCGGCCTGGAGGCCACGCTCACCCTCCCCGCGGCGGAGAAGGAAGAACCCCACGGGCAGCCGACTCAGGACTGAACGCGGCATATCGCATACCAGATACCGGCAACCGGCCATTGGCTACCGGCTACCGGCTACCGGCTACCGGCTACCGGCTACCGGCTACCGGCTACCGGCTACCGGCTACCGGCTACCGGCTACCGGCGAGGGTCTACGACGACCGGAGCACAAGCCCGACACCGGTGCCCACCCCGACCGCCTCACCCAGCGCACCCGTCCCACCCAGCGCACTCGCCTCACCCGTCCCGGCCGCCCCATCCGTCCCGCCCGTCTCGCCCAGGCAACCCCGCCAGCATCCGCCGGTCCCGGGGTGCCCCCTTCCGGTCGAGCCGCGCGTCCAGCAGTCGCCGTGCCGCGTCGCACCGTCCCGCGGACACCAGTGCGTACAGCAACGTCTCCTCCACGACCTCGCGTTGGGCCGCGCTGCCGCCCACCTTCCGCAGTACCGGCAGCAGTGCGTCGAGGCCGTGGGCCGCGTCGTGGAAGCGGTGTTCCACGAGTGCGGCGAAGGCCTCGCAGAGCGGGGCGATGACCTCGCGCTGTACCGGATCGGCTCCCGCCGCGTGGTCGCGGAGGCGTCGCAGCGCCGGGAGGTCACCGGCGGCGGTGAGGGCCACCGCCACGTGCAGGGCGGTGAACGCGGTCGCGGGGCGCTCCAGGACCTCGCAGGCGACGGCGTCCAGGACGTCCGAAGTCGGCGGTTCTCCCTGCCAGTTGCCGCTGAGCCGGGCCCGCCAC
>NZ_JAWOAI010000798.1:0-3214 GCF_033194735.1 Streptomyces sp. W16 | reverse complement strand
CGACTGGCTCGTCGTGACGCCGCTGGAGGGCGGCGGGCCGCGCGCCGACGAGGACCCCCTCGCCACCGCCGCGCTCACCCAGTCGCCGTGTGCCATCGCGGTCTACGACGAGCATCTGCGGCTGAGCCGGGTCAACGACGCGATGGCCGAGGTGATCGGTCTGCCCGAGGAACGCATCCAGGGCCTGCGGATCACCGAGATCGGCGGCAAGACGCAGAGCGCGGAGCTGGAGCAATACATGCTGCGCGTGCTCACCTCCGGCACCGCCCAGGACTTCCAGATCTACATGCGCACCGGCGGCGAGGACACCGCACACGCCTGGCTGGCCCGGATGGCGCCGATCACCGACACCGAGGGACGGGTGCGGGGCGTGTGTCTGGCCGCGCACGACTTCACCGAGAACTACCTGGCGCGCGAGCGGCTGCAACTCGTCAACGAGGCGAGCGTCCGCATCGGCACCACCCTCGACGTCACCCGTACGGCCCAGGAGCTCGCGGATGTCTGCGTGCCGGCCCTGGCCGACTTCGTCAGCATCGACCTGCTGGACCCGCAGGAGCACGGCGGCGAACTCCCGACGGCGATCACCGCGCCGGTGAGACTGCGCCGGACCGCGCACCAGTCGGTGCAGCAGGGCAGCCCCGAGGCCGTCGCCAAGCCGGGCCAGTCGGACCTGTACCCCACCCAGTCGCCGCAGGCCGACGCACTGGTCGCGGGCCGCACCCTGGTGGCCTCGGACCGGGCCCTCGCGCTCTGGCTGGCCTGGGACAGGGCCCGCACCAAGCGCGTCCAGGAATACGGCATCCACTCCTCGATGGCGGTACCGATCCAGGCCCGCGGCGTCACCCTCGGCGTGGCGGTCCTCACCCGGTACCGGCGCATCGACCCGTTCACCGAGGACGACGTGCTGCTGGCCGAGGAGGTCACCGCCCGCGCCGCCGTCTGCATCGACAACGCCCGCCGCTTCTCCCGGGAACGCGAGACCGCGCTCGCCCTCCAGCGCAGCCTGCTCCCCCGCAAACTGCCGCGCACGGCCGCTCTGGAGGCCGCCTCGCGCTATCTGCCGGCGGCGCGCGCGGGGGTCGGCGGCGACTGGTTCGACGTGATCCCGCTGTCCGGGATGCGGGTCGCCATGGTCGTCGGGGACGTCGTCGGCCACGGCATCCAGGCCTCCGCGACCATGGGCCGGCTGCGCACGGCCGTCCGCACCCTTGCCGACATCGACCTGGCCCCGGACGAACTGCTGACCCACCTCGACGACCTGGTCGTACGGCTGTCCGCGGAGGCCGGCGGCGAGGGCAGCCCGGGCGAGGTCGGCGCGACCTGCCTGTACGCGGTGTACGACCCGGTGTCCCGGCGCTGCACGCTGGCCCGCGCCGGACATCCGCCGCCGATCATGATCCGGCCCGGCGGCCCGCCCGAGCACGTCGACCTGCCCGCGGGACCACCGCTCGGCCTCGGCGGACTCCCCTTCGAGTCGGCCGAGTTCGAGCTGCCCGAGGGCACCGTGCTCGCGCTGTACACCGACGGGCTGATCGAGAACCGCGACCGGGACCTCGACGCCAGTCACCGGCTGCTGTTCGACGCGCTGTACGCCTCCTCGGACTCCCTGGACGAGACCTGCGACCGGATCCTGCACGCCGTGCTCCCGCCGGGCGGTGCCGCCGACGACGTGGCCCTGCTGCTGGCCCGCACCCAGGGCCTGCCCGCCGAGCAGGTCGCCACCTGGGACATCCCCGCCGACCCGTCCCTCGTCGCCCCGATCCGCAAGCAGGTCGTGGAACAGCTAGACCTCTGGAACCTGAGCGAGGTCGGCTTCACCGCCGAGCTGGTGGTGAGCGAGCTGGTCACCAACGCCATCCGCTACGGCGCGCACCCCATCCGGCTCCGGCTCATCCATGACGCGGACACCCTGATCTGCGAGGTCTCCGACACCAACCACACGGCCCCGCATCTGCGCCGCGCCAAGACCTGGGACGAGGGCGGGCGCGGGCTGCTGCTGGTCGCCCAGCTCACCCAGCGCTGGGGCAGCCGGCACACGGCCGACGGCAAGACGATCTGGGCGGAGCTCTCCCTGTTCGACGAGGACTGAGCGTCAGACCCTCCGACGAGGGCCGGGCGTCAGGACAGGTCGAGCAGCCAGGGCCTGACCTGGCGGCGGGCCTCGTGCAGCCGCGACTTGAGCGTGCCGAGCGGGATGCCGAGCCGCTCGGCGATCTCGGCGTACTCCAGCTTGCAGATGTCCCGGTACACCAGCGGCTCGACCAGGTGCGGGGACTCCCGCTCAAGGCGCTCGATCGCCTCCAGGAGGTCGATCTTCGACCCGGCGATCACACTCGTCGTGCGCGGGTCGACATGCTGCGTGACATCGATCACAGCAGGCTGCTCGGCGGCCCGCCGCTTCAGCTCGCGGTACTTCTGCCGGGCGCCGTTGGCGACGACCGTGTAGAGCCAGGTGCTGAAGAGGCTGCGGCCCTCGAACGTGCCGATCTTCCGGGCGACTTGCAGCAGTACGTCCTGCGCGGCCTCCTCGGCGTCCTCGCGGCACGGCAGGAACCGCCCGCACCGCCGTACCACGTCGGGCTGGATCGACCTGAGCAGCGCGTCGAGTGCGGCCGTGTCACCGGCTGCCGCGCGCCTGGCCAGCTCCTCGGTCGGCGCCGTGTCCTGCACTGGATCCACTCCTCCGCCTCGATCTCCGAGCAGGCATGATAGTCCCATGCACTACGTCGAACAGATCGGCCGCTACCGCCTTGAACGCCGCCTGGGCAGCGGCGCGTTCGGCACGGTCTGGCTCGCGCACGACGACGAGCTCGAAGCCCCGGTCGCGGTGAAGGTCCTCGCCGACAACTGGGCGCACCGCATGGACATCCGCGACCGCTTCCTGTCCGAGGCCCGGCTGCTGCGCAGGGCCGGCTCGAACCGGGTGGTGCAGGTCTACGACATCGGTGAACTGCCCGACGGACGGCCGTACTTCGTGATGGAGTACGCCGACGCCGGCACCTTCGCCGATCTGCTCGCCGCGGGTCCGCTGACCGTGCCCGAGATGCTGCGGCTGACCGCGCTGGCCGCCCGGGGCGCCGCCGCGCTGCACGAGGCGGGGATCGTGCACCGGGACATCAAGCCGACGAATGTGCTGCTGCGCACCGCCCCGGACGGCACCGCGCGGGTCCTGCTCGCCGACCTGGGCCTGGCGAAGAGCCTGGCGCAGGCCTCG